>JBGPZN010000267.1:0-5206 GCA_041493815.1 Methylomirabilia bacterium | reverse complement strand
GCCTGGAATCGCACCGAGAAGACCGGCTACAAGGTCATGATGGTCACCCTGCGTGTCGGCGACGTCCCGAAGTACGAGGTCTTCGCCGAGGGCTGGCTGCAGGGCGGGCAGCCGTGGGGCCGGCCGGTCTACACTCAGCACATGAAGGACGGCTCGATCCTGATCGCCGACGACTACGCCGGCGCCATCTACCGCGTCACATACCAGAAGTAGCGCCGGCGGTAGTTTTCGGCGGCATGTTACACCTCGCGCGAACCGGGGGGTATAAAGGGGGGGCGTCTCGCCCCCCCTTTTGTCAGACAGCCAAGGCGGTACTGATAGTCGCCCTCGCATTGTCGGCCGTCTGCGAAGCCGCCGATATGGAAGCCGGCCGCAGGAAATCCGCGCCCTGTGCGGCCTGTCACGGCGCCGACGGCCACGCCACGATCCCCGGCACGCCGTCGCTCGCCGGCCAGCCGGCGTTCTTCACCCACTGGCAACTCCTCAAGTATCGCGACGGCCGTCGCACGGACGCCCAGATGTCGCCGTTCGCCCAGAACCTCAGCGACGAGGACATGGGCGACCTCGCGGCCTTCTACGCCGCGCAGCCGCCACGGGCGCGCGGCTCGGCCGTCGATGCGGCCAAGGTCGCAGCCGGGCGCCCGCTGGCCGATCTGCATCACTGCACGTCCTGCCACACGCCCATGCTGATCGGCCAGCAGCAGGTGCCGCTGCTGGCCGGGCAGGATCTCGCCTATCTGCAGAAACTGCTGCGGGGCTTCCGTGACGGCACCGCGTCCGACCTCGACGGGACCATGACGATGGCGGCCAAGCCGCTCACCGCCGAGGAGGTCGAGGCTCTCGCCCACTACCTCGCGAGTCTCACGCCGACCGCCCCTCGTCCCCGCTGACGCTACTTCTCGGCCGTGCGCAACGCGGCCGAGCCGCCGTTGAGCTTGATCCGCTGGCCGGTGTCGCGCAGGGCGCTGCCGTTCCACTCGAAGACCCACAGATCCTTCTCGACCATGTTGCCGGCCAGAATCGTCCTGCCGTCGGCCGAGAACGTCACGCCCTGCGACCAGTGGCCGATCGGCGCCTCGGCGACCCTGGCGAGCGTGGCGCCGGTGACGCGGAAGAGGACGAGCTTGCCGTTGTCGCTGTAGAACGGCGACTCCTTCGGCTTGTTGCTGCCGTTCATCGTGATGACCGCCACCAGCGTGCTGTCGGGCGAGACCTTGATGCCCTCCGGCGTCTGGCCCACCGTGACCGTGTCGACCACGCGCGGCGGATTCGCCTTGAGGTCGATGAGGCTGATCGTGTCGTTGTCGCCCTGGCCGCGCCCGATGTTGGCGACGGCCGCGAAGGCGCCGTTCGACGCGATGTCGATGCCGTAGGGCCGGATGCCGGCGTTCATGTCGCGCTTGGTGTATTCGACCTTGGCGCCGTCGATGGACAGCACGCTGATGCGGTCGTCGCCGTCGCGACTGACCAGCGCCAGCTTGCCGTCGGGCGCGATGGTGACGTGGCTCACCCCCGACTTGGCGTCGGCCACGGTCACCTTGCCGGCCGGCGTGACCGTCTTGCCCTGGATCGTGAAGATGGATACCGTGCCCTCCGCACGATTGGCCACGAGCGCCAGCGTGCCCTGGCGATTGATCGACAACCCGGCCGGCGCCTTGCCCGTCTCGAGCGTGGCGATCACGGCCGGCGGCGAGGCCTTCAGGTCGATGACCGACAGGCGGTTGTCGGCCGTCTGCTTGGTCGGCTTGGCCCCGAGATCGATGACGGCGACGGTGTCCGCCGGCGGGTTGGCGATGACCTTGGTGACGCCGTTGACCAGCATCACCTTGTTGTCGTTCGCCGACAGCGCGAGCTGGGCGTGGGCGACGGGCGCCACCGCCAGCACGGCGAACGGGAGCGCGAGGAACCACAGGGCTTTCATCGTGGCCACCTCCAGGTGGATTCGACCGGCGATAGCAAAACAGGTCCGATGGGCCAGCGCAAGCGGGCGGCCTTCGCGGTACACTCCGGACGCCGAAGCGGACTCCCACAGGAGGGATGCGCATGACCGCCGTCGACCTGATGAAGCTCGAGCTCGCGCGCCTGCACAAGTCCTACGACAAGGTTCTCGACGACCTCACGCCGGAGCAGCTGCACCGGGTGCCGGCCGGACATCCCAAGGCCAACACGATCGCGTGGGGTGTGTGGCACTACGTGCGCACCGAGGACAACGTGGTGCGCTACATCCTCCAGAACCGGCGGCCGATCGTGTGGGCGGAGGGCGGCTACGCGGAGAAGCTGGGGCTGCCGCCGGTCGCGCAGGGCACCGGCATGTCGACCGAGGAATCACAGGCGCTGCGCATCAAGGACCTCGGCCTCTTCCGCGAGTACATGAACAAGGTGTGGGCGAGCACCGACGAGTACTTCGCCAAGGTCGATCCCGCCGCGCTGGACGCCACGGTGACGATCAAGCCACTCGGTGACATGCCGGCGATTCGCGCGCTGGCCCAGGTCTGCGTCAGCCACGGCTTCACGCACGTCGGCGAGATCGAGCTGGCCCGCACGCTCGTCGGCGCGTAGACGTCAGCGGGGCTCGGCGGACCCTTCGTCACGGATCGCCTCGAGCTCGGCCAACGCCTCGAGGTCCTTGGGGCGTCCGGCCGCGCGCTTGACCTCGATCAGGCGGTCGAGGTTCAGACAGCGACACTCGATGTCGAAGGCGCGGATGAGCAAGGTCGACGGCAGCAACGCGTCGTAGCCGCCGCCGCCGACGATCTCACCGAGGAGGTCGAGGTCACCGAGCTGGGTCGTGAGCGTGAAGTTGAGCCCGCGTTCGACGGTGGGGGCGTCCAACCGGAAGGGAAGCCCGGGCGGCGCGCCCCGGAGATACGGCCGATACGGCGTCAACGCCGCCGCCAGGCGGGCGATGTTGTCGCGCGTGCGACGGTACACCACGTCCACGTCCCGGGTCAGACGACTCGATCCGTGAACCGTCGCCGCGGCGCCGCCGATCAGGATGAAATCCACTCCACCCTCGACGAGCGTACGCAGCAGCGCCTTGAAATCAGTCACTCAGGATGCAGCGGCGGCGCGCCGTCCAGCTCGCCGCAACTCCTCGGCGAATCGCTGCAGCTCCATCAGGTCTTCCAGCCGCTCCTCGATCGACCGCGTCAGGCGCTGGCGGATCAGCGTGCGATCGACGTCGCGCTTGTAGACGTCGATGACGTCGTCGATCGAGGAGCGCTCGCCGTCGGTCATTGCACCAAGCTGCGCAGCTCCGGGATGACCCACATCGGCTTGCGGCCGGCGTGCACGCGCAGGATGTTGTCGAAGGCGTTGCGGAACGCCTTGCTCCAGTTCTCCCAGGTCGGCCCCGCCGTGTGCGGGGTGATCGTGATGTTCTCGACGTTGAGCAGCGGGTTGTCCTTCGACGGCGGCTCGTCCACCATCACGTCGAGGCCGGCGCCGGCGATCTTCTTGGTGATGAGCGCCTTGTGCAGCGCCATCTCGTCGACGACGGGGCCGCGGCACGTGTTGACCAGCACCGCGGTCGGCTTCATGAGCCCGAGCTGGCGCTCGGAGATCATGTCCTTGGTCTGGGCCGAGAGCGGCACGTGCAGGGTGACCACATCGGCCATCTTGAGCAATTCGTCCAGCAGCACGAAGCGCACCCGGAGGGCGTCCTCCTCGTGCTCGGCTAGCCGGAGGATGTCGTAGTAGACGATGTCCACGTCGAAGCCGTGCAGGCGGCGGGCGACCTTCTTGCCAATGTTGCCAAGGCCCACGATGCCGACCGTCTTGCCCTCGAGCTCGTAGAGCCGCGTCTCGGCGAAGTCGCCGACCCGCCACTTGCCCTCCACGCAGTTCTTGTGCTGCCAGGCCAGCTTCTTGAGCGTGGCCAGGATCAGCATGACCGCGTGCTCGGCCACCGCCACCGAGTTGGCGCCGCCGTTGTTGGAGATCGGCACCTTGGCCTTGCGGGCGGCCTCGAGATCGAGCGTGTTGTAGCCGGCGCTGATGAGCTGGACCAGCTTCATATTCTTCGCGGCGGCGTAGAAGTCGTGGCTGAGCGGGTTACGGCCGAAGCCCATGAAGTACTCGGCGTCCTTGGCCGCTTCCAGGAATTGCGGGCTCAGCGAATCGACCGGGACCAGCTCGAACCCGGGCGGCGTCATCTCGACCGCGATGTCGAACACGGGCTTCGGGAACTTCGGCGAGAACAGGATCTTGGTAGCCATCAGGCACTGGGCTCCGAGCCGACGACGCCGACGAACGAGACGCACTCGCCCGGCGCGCCGCCGAGGTTATGGGTGAGAGCCAGCTTGCGGCCGCGGCCCACGCTGGCGATCTGGCGCTTGCCCGCCTCGCCGCGCAGTTGCAGCCAGCACTCGAACAGCATGCGCAGCCCCGAGGCGCCGATGGGGTGGCCGAACGACTTGAGGCCGCCGTCCGGATTCACCGCCAGCTCGCCGTCGAGGTCGAACGTCCCCGCCAGCACGTCCTTCCAGGCCGTCCCCCGGCTGGAGAACCCGAGGTCCTCCATCAGCACGAGCTCGGTCGGGGTGAAGCAGTCGTGCACCTCGGCCATGGCCAGCTCCTGCCGCGGATCCTTGATGCCGGCCTGGGCGAAGGCGTCGGCGGCCGAGGCGACGACCTCGGGGAACGTCGTGTAGTCGTAGTCGGGATCGATCGGCCCCGCCGCCGGCCCCGCCACGAACGACAGCGCCTTCACGTAGAGCGGGTTCTTGGTGTAGCGATGCGCGTCCTCGGCCCGCACGATGATGGCCGCGGCGGAGCCATCGCTGACGCCCGAGCAGTCGAAGATGCCGAGCGCGCCGGCCACCAGCGGCGAGCAGGCGATCGTCTCCTTGGACACTTCCTTGCGGAACTGCGCCCGCGGGTTCAGCGCGCCGTTCTTGTGATTCTTCCACGCGATGCGGGTGATCACTTCCTTGAACTGGGCCTCGTCGACACCGAACTTCCTGGCGTAGGCCGGCGCCAGCAGGCTGAACGTGGCGGGCGCCGAGAGCGGCGCCCGGGTGCCGTCGCCGACCCCCCCGCTGTTGGGCAGGCCGGAGAACCCGGAGTCCTTCAGCTTCTCGACCCCGATGGCCATGGCGACGTCGTAGGCGCCGCAGGCCACGGCGTAGCAGGCGTTGCGGAACGCCTCGGAGCCGGTGGCGCAGTAGTTCTCGAGCCGGCTCACCGGCTTGTAGTCGAGCTTGAG
>JBGPZN010000471.1:0-3079 GCA_041493815.1 Methylomirabilia bacterium | reverse complement strand
CGCCTCGGGGACAGTCGCGCAGCTGCTGCCGGGCAACACCTCGCTCTGGGTCGGCGGCTCCAACGGCGCGCTGTACCAGCTCAGCCTGGCCACCGGAGCCGTCACGACGACCTTGACCGTCGGCGCCGGCACCCTCAGTGTGGGGCCGGTGTCGACCGAGACCACCGGCGAGCTCTACGTCGGGACGACCGACGGCACGCTGTACAAGATCCAGCTGACCGGCGAGAGCCTGCCGTGACGGCGCGGGTGATCGGCGCCCTCGCGGTCGTGCTGGCGCTGGCGGCGGCGCCTGCCGGCGCGCGCGCCGACGGCGACTGCGCGCAGCAGCACCGCCGCGTGCGGCTGCCCGGCGGCTTCGCCGACGGCCGGCTCTCCTTCGTCGGCGTCACCACCAACGGCCGCAGCCGCGTCGGCAGCGAGTTCGCCGGAGACGGCCTGCGCGATCTGCGCATCGTCGCCGACTGGACCGAGCTCGACGGCGTGCACCATCAACGGGTGGAGGTCTCGAGCCCCGACGGCTCGCTCTACCAGCGCTTCACCGCCGCCTTCGCCGCCAGCGGCCGCCCGCTGTCGGTCACGACCCGGCTGCTCGTCAACGGCACCGCCATCGTCGACGCCGGGCTGTACGGCGAGTGGTGCGTCGAGCTGTTCCTCGACGACGAGGACGCCCCGATCGCCCGCCGGGGATTCCTGCTGACCGCGCCCTGAGCCGCCCCCCGTCCGCCCCGCCCGCGATCCTCGACGACCTGGCCGCGCAGTCCCTGCGGCGCGGCAACGCGCTGCGGGTTCTCGCCCGCGGCGGCAGCATGCTGCCCTTCCTGCGTGACGGCGACATCGTCCTCGTGCGGCCCGCGACCGTCGCCCAGGTCCGGATCGGCGATGTTATATGCTATGAGCCGCCGTCGGGAGGGTTGTGCCTTCATCGCGTCATCGCGCGCAAGGAGCGAGGCTTCGTGACGAGAGGTGACGCCCTGGGCTATGCGGAGGTCGTGCCGGACGCCACGGTCCTGGGGGTGGTCGCCGCGCGCGAGCGGCGCGGCCGGCGGACCGCGCTCGACACGCCGCTGGCGCGCTGGCGGGGCCGCGTCATCGCGCTGGGCGCGCCCGCCCTCGCCCGCTGCCTGCCGCTGGCCCGCCGGCTTCGCCGCCTCGGCCGAGCGATGCGCCGTGCGTGAGGTCACCGTCGAGATCGGGGGCGTGCGCACCGCGATCGTCACCCGCCATCCCGACGTGGCCGACGTCGTCACCGATCGCTACGCCGGCTTTCTCTCGCGGGGTCCCGCCGACTGGCGCATCGAGACCGGCCTCCGCCCCGAGGGCCTCGTCGACCAGGAGGACGTCACCGTGCGGACCGGCGGGCAGGCGGGACGGCTGACGATCGAGCGGCACGACTTCGTCGCCACGCTCGACGTGCCGGCGCGCACCGGCACGCTGGCGCTGGGGGCCGTCGATCACATCGCGCTCGACACGTTCCTGCGCGTCGTCTACTCGCTGGCGCTGCTCCCGGCCGGGGCGCTGCTGGTGCACGCCGCCAGCCTCGGCCGCGGCGAACGGGCCTGGATGTTCGCCGGGCCGTCGGGGAGCGGCAAGACGACGCTGACGCGCCTGTCGCCGGACGCGACGCTGCTGAGCGACGAGATCTCCATCGTGCGGCTCGGCGCCGGCGGCACCGCCTGCTGCTACGGCTCGCCGTTCTGGGGCGAGCTCGGCGAGGCCGGCCGCAACGCCGCGGTGCCGCTCCGCGCGATCCACTTCCTGCGCCACGCCGACCGCCACGCGACGACCGCGCTGACGCCCCGCCGCGCGCTGGCCTCATTGCTGCCGAACGTCCTCTTCTTCGCGGCGGAGCCGGCGCTGGTGCGCCGCGTGCTCGACGTCGCCGCCGATCTCGTGGCGCGGGTGCCGTGCTTCGCGCTGGGCTTTCGCCCCGAGCCCTCGGTGTGGGAGGCGATCGATCATGCCTGACGGCTATCCCGAGCAGAATCCCCGGGCGGCCTGGCGCGTGTACGAGGGCGAGGCCGTGATCGTCTCTCCCGAGGACAGCATGCTGCACACGCTGAACCCCGTCGGCACCTTCGTCTGGGAGGCCGCCGACGGGCGCACGGGGCTGGAGGCCATCATCGGCCGGGTCTGCGAGGCCTTCGACGTCGACCGCGCGACCGCCGCGCGCGACGCGACGGCCTTCGTCGAGCAGCTGTGCCAGCGCGGCCTGCTCACGATTCTGGAGGCGCCGCGTCCGGCGGCGTAGCGGAGGAATCCATGCAAGAGTCCGAACGTGCAGCGGAGCAGGGCAAGCGTCCGTACGAGGCCCCCGCCATCGCCAGCGAGCAGATCTTCGAGACGACCGCGCTGGCGTGCGGCAAGCGGCCCGCCCAGGGCGGCAAGTGCAACGTGCGCCCGAAGGCCTCCTGAGGCGACGATGACCACGCTGAGCGAGTGCGTGGTGGACCGCAGCATGGCGCGCGCCATTCCGCTGTCGGCGCACGTCGACCTGACGATGCGGTGCAACGAGCTGTGCGTGCACTGCTATCGCGTCATCGAGGACCGGCGGGAGCTGACGACCGCCGAGGTCAAGGCGCTGCTGGCCGACCTGGCCCGGGCGGGCACGCTCTACCTGACCTTCAGCGGCGGCGAGATCTTCCTGCGGACCGACCTCTTCGAGCTGATCGCCGAGGCCAAGCGCCTGCGCTTCGACCTGCGGCTCAAGTCCAACGCGCTGCTCATCACGGCCGAGCGGGCGCGGCGCCTGCGCGAGCTCGGTGTCCGCCAGGTCGACGTCAGCATCTACAGCGTCGACCCCGCCGTGCACGACGGCGTCACCAAGATTCCCGGCTCGCTGGAGCGGAGCCTGGCCGCGATCGGCCGCCTGCGCGAGGCCGGCGTCGGCGTCAAGATCAACTGCCCGCTCATGCGGGCCAACGTCGCCGGCTACCGCGACGTGCGCGCGCTGGCCGAGCGGCTGGGCGTGCCGTGCGGCATCGATCCCATGATCACCGCGCGCAACGACGGCGACACGTCCACCGTCCCCCTGCGGATCGGCCGCTCCGACCTCAAGCGCGTCCTGCGCGATACGAGCCTG
>JBGPZN010000272.1:0-5048 GCA_041493815.1 Methylomirabilia bacterium | reverse complement strand
GTGATCGGGGGCTGCATCCTCAGCGTCGTGGCGGTCTCCCAGTTCGCGGCGCTCGTGAAGTTCTTTCCCTACAACCTCACCCTGACCTGGTCGCACTACGACTTCGATCAGAAGGGGGGTGGGGGCTGGGCGTCCTACTACAACTCGATCCGGCTGGCCCTGCTGACCGGCGTGATCGGGACCGTCGTCGTGTTCGTGGGCGCGTATCTCGTCGAGAAGGCCCGTGGCTTCGCCTTCGGCCGCGGTCTCTTCCACTTCCTGGCGATGCTGCCCATGGCGGTGCCCGGGCTGGTGCTGGGTCTGGCCTACATCTTCTTCTTCAACGCGCCGGCCAACCCGCTCAACGTGCTCTACCGCACGATGACGATCCTCGTGATCAACACGGTCGTGCACTTCTACACCGTCGGCCATCTCACGGCGCTCACCGCGCTCCGGCAGATGGACCCCGAGTTCGAGACGGTCTCCGCCTCGTTGAAGCAGCCGTTCTACCGGACGTTCTGGCGGGTGACGGTGCCGGTGTGTCTACCCTCCACGCTCGACATCGCGATCTACATGTTCGTCAACGCCATGACGACCGTCTCCGGCGTGGTCTTCATCTACGGTCCCAAGACCGAGCTGGCCTCGGTCTCCGTCCTGAACATGGACGACACCGGCGAGATCGCCTCGGCGGCGGCGATGGCGATGATGATCTTCTACACCAACGTCGGCGCGCGCGGGCTCCACCTGCTGCTGGCCCGCTGGCTCGAGCGCCGCACCCAGGCGTGGCGCCGGCGCTGAGCGCAGGATGAGGGAGCACGCCCGCGTGGTCATCGTCGGCGGCGGCATCGCCGGCTGCAGCGTCGCCTACCACTTGGCCGCCAAGGGCTGGACCGACGTGGTGCTCGTCGACAAGGGCGAGCTGACGAGCGGCACCACCTGGCACGCCGCCGGGATGGTGACCCACTTCCACACCTCGCCCACGCTGATGCGCATGCGGCAGTACAGCATCGGGCTGTACCGCGGCTTGCAGTCGGAGCCGGGCGCGGCGGAGCACTGGCACGAGGTGGGCAGCCTGCGCGTCGCCTCCAGCCGCGACCAGCTCCGCTTCCTGCAGCGCCAGGTCGGCATGGCCAAGGCGATCGGTCTCGACGTGGACACGATCTCGGCCGCGGAGGCGCTGCGCATCTTCCCGCTGATGTCCGCCGAGAGCCTGTACGGCGCGATGTACCTGCCGGGCGATGGCTGGCTCGATCCGAGCGGCGCGACGATGGAGCTGGCCGCGCGGGCGCGCCGGCTCGGCGTCGAGCTGCGCACGGGCGTGCGGGTCACCGGCATCACGCGGACCGCGCGGGGCGCCGTCGCCGCCGTCGAGACCGACCACGGCGCGATCCGGACCGAGTGCGTGGTCAACGCCGGCGGCATGTGGGCCGGGCGCATCGCGGCGATGGTCGGCCTCGGCCTGCCGATCACCCCGCTGATTCATCAGCACCTGGCCACGCGGCCGATCCCCGGGCACGAGCTGGCCCGCACGACGCCCTGCCTGCGCGATCCCGAGAACCTCGTCTACATGCGCGAGGAGGTCGGCGGGTTCCTGATCGGCGGCTTCGAGCGGAACCCGGTCGCGTGGTCTATCAGCGGCGTGCCGTGGGACTTCACGCAGCAGCTCCTTCCTTCGGACTGGGACCTCTTCAACGACATTCTCGAGGGCGCCATCCGCCGCGTGCCATTGCTGTCGAAGGCCGAGCTGGCCCACCTGGTCAACGGGCCCGAGGGCATCACGCCGGACAGCCGTCCCCTGCTCGGCCCGGTGCCGGGCGTGCCGGGGTTCTGGGTCGCGGCCGGGCTGTCGCACACGGGCTTCGGCGCCGGCGGCGCCATCGGCCACGTCATGGCGGACTGGCTCGTCGACGGCGAGCCGCCCTACGACGTGACCGAGATGAACGTCCGCCGGTTCGGACCGGTCTATGCCGACGGCGCGTATGCTGCCGAGCGCGCGCGCGAGTCGTACAAGTACTACTACACCCTGCGTTACCCCCACGACGAGAACGAGTGGGCCCGCGGGCGCCGGCTGAGCCCGCTCGACGCGCGCCTCGGCGAGGCGGGCGCAGTGTTCGGCGAGAAGAACGGGTGGGAGCGCGCGAACTACTTCGTTCCCGGCGCGCGGGGCCGCCGGGCGGGGGCCGATCAGCGCCAGTGGGGCTGGACGAAGCCCGCGTTCTTCGAGCGCGTCGGCGCCGAGCACCGGGCCGTGCGCGAGCGGGCCGGGCTCTTCGACTTCACCTCGTTCGGCAAGCTCGACGTCAGCGGTCCCGGCGCGCCGGCGCTCCTGCAACGACTCGCCGACAACGACGTCAACCGCCCGGTCGGCAGCGTGGTCTACACCCAGTTCTTGAACCCGCGCGGGGGGATCGAGAGCGACCTGACCGTCACCCGCTGGGCCGAGGACCGCTTCCGGGTCACGACCGGCAGCAACTTCGTCGCGAGCGATCTCGGCTGGATCCTGATGCACCTGCCCGAGGGCGGAGGCGTGCAGGTCCGCGACGTGACCGACGACCTCGCGTGCATCGGTCTCTGGGGACCCGCCGCACGCCACGTGCTGGAGGCCGTCACGACGAGCGACGTCTCCAACGCCGCCTTCCCCTACATGTCGGCGCGCCGGATCGACCTCGGCGGCGTGGAGGTGGCGGCGCAGCGGGTGACCTACGTGGGCGAGCTCGGCTGGGAGCTCTACGTCGACAACGCCCACGCGGTCAGGCTGTGGGACGCGCTCTCGAGCGCCGGCCGGGCGTTCGGGATCGAGCCCGCGGGCTACAAGGCCGTGGACTCGCTGAGGCTCGAGAAGGGCTACCGCTACTGGAGCAGCGACCTCACGCCGGCCGAGAACCCCTACGAGGCGGGGCTTGGCTTCTGCGTGCGGCTGGCCAAGGGCGACTTCATCGGGCGCGAGGCGTTGCTGCGGATCAAGGCGGCCGGTGTGCAGCGCACGCTCTGCACGATCACGCTGGCCGACCGGCTCCCCGAGGACGCGGACCTCTACGGCGGTGAGGCGGTGTACGCGGAGGGTCGCGTCGTCGGCCGGCTCCGGAGCGGCGGCTGGGGCTACACGGTGGCCAGGCACATCGGCTTCGTCTACCTGCCGCCCGCGCTCGCCACGCTGGGGACGCCGCTCGAGGTCGAGGTCTTCGGCGCGCGCGTCGCCGCGGCCGTGGTCCCCGACGTGCTGTACGATCCCGCCGGATCCAGGCTCCGCCTATAATACGCGGGCGATGTCGAGCCCCTTCCTCACCTCCTCGCAGCTCGCCGAGGCTCAGGGCCTGCTCGACCGGTTGATCGCCGAGCACAAGCCCGGCCATGCGCTGCCCCGTGAGTTCCAGACCGACCCCGGGATCTACCAGCTCGATCTCGAGCGCATCTGGCGCCGCGGCTGGCTCTTTGCCGGCCACACCTGCCAGGTGAAGCGAGCGGGCGACTACTTCGTCTTCGACCTCGACACGGACTCGATCATCGTCATCCGCGGCGACGACGAGCGGCTGCACGCGCTGCACAACACCTGTCGCCATCGCGGCATGAAGATCTGCCAGGTCGAGTCGGGCCACGTCACCCGGATCGTGTGTCCGTACCATCAATGGTCCTACGCCCGGAACGGCGAGCTGATGGCGTGCGGCGGCATGGACAAGGACGGCGACCTCGACCGCCGAGACTTCGGCTTGCACCGGGTGCACGTGCGCGAGGTCGGCGGGCTGATCTTCGTCTGTCTCGCCCTCGATCCGATCCCGTTCGAGGGCGCCTCCCAGGCGCTCGGCGCGCTGCTGGTACCCCAGGGATTCGAGCGCGCCAAGGTCGCGGCGACGCGGACCTACGAGGTGCGCGCCAACTGGAAGCTCGTGTGGGAGAACAACCGCGAGTGCTGGCACTGCAACGCGAACCACCCCCAGTACGTCAAGGCCAACTACGACAACGCGCCGATCGACGATCCCGCGCTCAAGCGCGAGATCGAGGCCCAGGCCCGGGCGACCTCGGCCCGGCTGCACGCCGAGGGTCTCCGGATCGACTACCAGGAAGCGGGCATGGTGCCCTTCCCGTCTGCCGATGGCTGGTGGTCGATCAACCGCACCCCGCTGGCGCCGGGCTGGGTCTCGGAGTCGATGGACGGCCGGCCGGTCGCGCCGCTCATGGGCAGCTACTCCACGCGCGACGTCGGCACGCTGCGGATGCGCACGATGCCGAACTTCTGGAACCACGCGAGCGGCGATCACGCCGTATCGACGCGGCTGGCCCCGGCCGGCCCCCAGACGACGCGCGTCCAGGTGCAGTGGCTCGTGCGCGAGGACGCCGTCGAGGGCACGGACTACACGCTGGACACGCTGCTTCCGTTCTGGGAGCTCACCAGCGAGCAGGACTGGGCGCTGTGCGAGAAGAACCAGGCCGGCGTGAGCTCCTCGGCGTTCACCCCCGGGCCGTATTCGAGCAAGCGCGAGTACAACGTGATCCGTTACACGGAGTGGTACCTGCACGAGATCGCCCGGGCCTGAGCCAGCCGGGTGGGTCCGACATGACGCCTCTGCTGCGACTCGCGCTGGCCGCCGGCGCCATCGGGCCGGCGGCATCGTAGTCGCGAACCGTGACGCGCGATGACCGCCGCGTTACGTCTAGATCACGCCGCGCTTCGCGAGGTCGGCGAGCTGCTCCCTGGTGTAGCCGAGCGAGGTGAGGATCTCCTCGTTGTCCTGGCCCAGCTCGGGCGCCGAGGTGCGGATGGGCAGGCGCCGGGCGCCGTGCGAGACCGGGTGCCCGAGGATGGTGAGGTCGCCCAGCGCCGGCGAGCGCACCGGTTGGGCCATCTCGAGATGCTTCACCTGGGGATCGGCGAAGGCCTCGTCCACGCGATAGATCGGTCCGCACGGCACGCCCGCCTCGTTGAGGATCGTGATCCACTCGGCGCTGGCCTTCTGCCGGGTGACCGGCATCAGGACCTCCATCAGCACCTCGCGATTGGCGGAGCGTGCCCGGGCGGTGGCGAAGCGCGGATCGGTACGCAGGTCGGGACGCTCGAGGGCGCGGCAGAACCG
>JBGPZN010000156.1:0-7770 GCA_041493815.1 Methylomirabilia bacterium | reverse complement strand
GATCACCGAGGTCCGCGCGCTGCCGCTCACGGTGCCGGTGGCGCCGATGACGCCGCCGTCGTCGTGGGAGGCGGGCATCGGCCGCCAGGTGCTGGTCCGCATCGCCACCGACGACGGCCTGATCGGCTGGGGCGAGTGCTTCGCGTACGGCGCCACCCTGGGCGTGTCCAGCGTGGTCGACGACGCGCTGGCGCCGCTGGTGGTCGGCCAGGATCCCGCGCAGATCGAGCTGCTGCTCGATCGCATGCACCGCGCGCTGATGATCTGGGGCCGGCGCGGCCTGGCCATGATGGCCGTCAGCGGCGTGGAGCTGGCGCTGTGGGACCTGGCCGGCAAGGCGCGCGGCGTGCCGGTCTATCAGCTCCTCGGCGGTCTCGTGCAGCCGCGTCTGCGCGCCTACGCGAGCCTGCTGCGCTACGACACGCCGGCCGACGTCGCCCGCGCGGTCACCGCCGCGCTGGCGATGGGCTTCACCGCGGTGAAGCTCCACCAGACCGACGAGGCCTCGGTGGCCGCGGCCCGCGAGGTGGCCGGGCCCGACGTCGACCTGATGCTCGACACCAACTGCCCGTGGAGCGTGGAGGGAGCGATCCGCATGGGCCGGCGGCTGGAGCGCTACGCGCTGCGCTGGCTCGAGGAGCCGGTGTGGCCGCCGGAGGACTACGCCGGCCTCGCGCGGGTGCGACAGGCCGTGCGCATCCCGATCGCCTGCGGCGAGAACGACGCAACCCTCTTCGCCTTCCGCGAGATCATCGCGGCCGGCGCCGCCGACATCGTGCAGCCCAGCATCACCAAGGTCGGCGGCGTGTCGGAGATGCAGAAGATCGCCACGCTGGCCGCGAGCGCCAACGTGACCTTCGTGCCGCACTCGTTCTACTTCGGTCCCGGGCTGGCCGCGACCCTGCACGTGGCGGCCTCCACGCCGGGCGTCCCCTACGTCGAGATGCCGCCCGGTCAGCTCGCCGCGCCGCTGCTGACCGCGCCGATCCACTGCGCCGGCGGCGTCGTGAGCCCGCCCGCCGGGCCCGGCCTCGGCGCCGATCCCGATCCTGACGTCCTCCGCCGCTACGCCTACACGCCCGCGGCGGCGCGGCCCTTCTACCTGACGTGAAGCTGATCGTCTTCGACTTCGACGGGCTGATCCTCGACACCGAGGCGCCGGTCTACGACGCCTGGCAGGAGATCTACGGCGAGCACGGCCACGCGCTGGCGTTCGAGAAGTGGGCCGAGTGCATCGGCACCGCCGACGTGTTCGACCCGTGCGCCGATCTGCAGGCGCTGGTGGCTCGACCGCTCGACGCCGACGCGCTCACCCTCCGGCATCGCGTGCGCACCGACGCCCTCATCGCCGAGCGGCCCGTGCTGCCCGGCGTGCGCGAATACATCGCCGAGGCTCGCCGGCTCGGACTGACGCTCGGGGTGGCGTCGTCGTCGTCGGTGGGGTGGGTGGACGGTCACCTGCGGCGGCTGGGACTCCGCGACGCCTTCGCCGTCGTGCGCTGCGCCGCCGACGTGCCGCGCGTGAAGCCGGACCCCGCCCTCTACCTGGCGGTCCTGGAGGCGACCGGCATCGCCGCCGGGGAGGCGGTCGCTCTCGAGGATTCGCCCAATGGGGTGCTGGCCGCCAAGCGCGCCGGACTGGCCTGCGTCGCCGTCCCCAATCCGCTCACCGCGCGCCTGGATCTCAGCGCCGCCGACCTTCGCCTGGGCTCGCTCGACGAGCTTCCGCTGTCCGCGCTCCTGGCCCGGCTGCGCGCCTGACCCGCCCCACGGCTGCAAGCCGGCCGGTGGTCAGCGCACCGCAGCGCTCGGTTATAGTAGGGCCGCATGCAAACGCTGTCGGGGCAGCGGGTGTTCACGGTCGGCCAGACCTCGTACGTCTGGGAGGACGTGGTCCTGGCCGGGCTGCTCTGGGGCGACTGGACGGCCCTGGAGGAGCGGGTGCGCGGCGGCCTGGCCTGCCTGGCGCGCCTCGACGAGCTCGACGACGACGACGAGGACGCGCTCGACGAGGCCGACGTCGAGACGGCCGCCGCCGAATTTCGCTACGCGCGCGACCTCGTCGCCGCCGCCGATCTGGAGGCGTGGCTGGAGCGGCGCGGGCTCTCCGTCGAGGCGTGGCTCGACTTCATCCGCCGCGGGCTGCTGATCGAGCGCTGGGCGGACGACCTCGAGGAGATCCGCGAGGAGTACGAGCTGGACGCCGACGAGGTCGCGGCCGCCGTCGTGTGCGACGCGCTGTGCGGTGGCCTCGCTGCTGACCTGGCCGGGCGCCTCGCCGCCCGGGCCGCGATCCACGCCCGCGGCTCCGAGGACGCGGACGCGACGGCCGTCGACGGCGACGCCGGCGCGTCGCCGTCGGTGCCCGACGACGTCCTGGAGCGCTCGCTGCCCGATCTGCCGCGGCCGGCCTGCCGCGAGCGGCTGCGCGTGCTCGCCGGGCTGGAGGGCGGGTGGCGGCGGTTCACCGAGCGAGTGGCGACGCCCGAGGCGCTGCGCGCCCTCATCGCCGCCCGCCGGCTGGACTGGGTGCGGGTCGTCATGCAAAGCGTTCTCACCCCCGACGAGGACGTCGCGCGCGAGATCGCGTCGTGCGTGCGCGTGGACCGCCGCCCCATCGACGAGGTGGCCCAGGAGGCCGGCCAGCGCGTGGAGACGATCGAGTGGTGGCTGGACGAGGTCGAGGGCCCGCTGCGCGAGGCGCTGGTGGGCGCCCAGGCGGGCGACCTCGTCGGACCGCTGCCGTTCAAGGAGCACCAGCTCGTCTTCGTCGTGGAGGCCAAACGGCTGCCGGCGGAGGACGACCCGGCCGTGCAGGCCCGCGCCGAGCAGGCGCTGCTGGCCCGCACCGTCGACCGCGAGGTTGCCAATCGGGTGACATGGCACTGGACGTTGTAGCCGAGGCCGCCCTCGGCAAGCTGCCGCTGCTGGAGTTCCTGCCGCCGGCCGTGCGCGCGCAGGTGGCGCGCCGGTTCGTGCGCGCCACCTATACCTTCGGCGCCGTCATCGTGCGCGAGGGCGATCCGGCCGACGCGCTGTACCTCCTGCTGAGCGGCCGCGCGCGGGTCGTCAAGCGCGGCGACAGCGGCGAGGAGCTGCCGCTCAACGTGCTGCGCGCCGGCGACGCCTTCGGCGAGATGGCGCTGCTCGAGCGCACCACGCGCATGGCCACCGTGCGGGCCAGCAGCGACGTCGAGGCGCTGCGCCTGGACCGGGCCGCCTTCGAGGAGCTGCTGACCTCCGCGCCCGATCTCAAGCAGTACCTGGAGCTGCAGGCCTCGCACCGGCGCCTGCACAACTTCTTCCGCTCCTACACCGCGTTCGCCCGGCTGCCCATCGAGGCCCTGGCCACGATGCTGGCCGATCTGGAGACGGAGACGGTGGCTGCCGGGGACCACGTCATCCGGCAGGGTGACCCGCCGGGCCCGATGTACGTGGTGGAGGAGGGCCGGCTGCGGGTGTTCGTGGAGGAGGACGGCTCCCGGCGCTACCTGCGCTATCTGCGCCGCGGCGACTTCTTCGGCGAGCTGTCGCTCTTCAAGGGCGAGCCGCGCGCGACCACCGTGGAGGCGGTGGGGCCGTGCCGGCTGCTCCGGCTGACCGAGGCGAACTTCGGGCGTCTGCTCGCGCGGTACCCCGAGTTCGGCACGCAGCTCGAGGAGCGCATCGCCCAGTACGACTACCGGACGCTGGCGCGCGTGCCGCTGGACTTCGCCGAGGAAACGCTGCCCGCCGAGCTGCGCGTGCAGGAGAAGGTCGGGCCGCGCCAGGTGGAGGCGGCGACCCCCCAGACGGGGGAGGAGGACGAGGAGTCGTCGGCCGCGCCCTTCGCCACGGCGGAGGGGCGCTTCGTCAAGGGCCGCCGCCGCATCCGCCGCTTCCCGCACGTGCGCCAGCTCGACGCCATGGACTGCGGCGCCGCCGCGCTGGCCATGGTGTGCCGCCACTATGGGCGCGCCGTCAGCCTGGCCCGCATCCGGCAGCTCTGCTTCACCTCCACCGACGGTACCAGCCTGCGCGCGCTCTGCCGCGCCGCCACCGAGCTGGGCCTGGCCGCCCGCCCCGTGAAGGCCTCGCCGCGCAACGTGCCGCAGATGCCGCTGCCGGCGATCGTGCACTGGGAGGGCAACCACTGGGTGGTGCTCTACGACGTCACCGACACCCACGTGCGCATCGCCGACCCCGCGCTCGGTCTGCGCCGGCTGTCGCGGGCGGACTTCGAGCGCCGCTGGAGCGGCTACACCGCGTTGTTCGACTACACCGACGCCTTCGCCCAGGCGCCGGTGGAGGCGCCCAGCGCCGCCTGGCTGTGGCCGTTCGTGAGGCCGTTCCGCCCGATCATCGTGCGGGCGATCGGGCTGGCCGTGGTCGGCAGCGCGCTGGCGATGCTGCTGCCGGTCTTCACGCAGGTCATCGTCGATCGCGTGCTCGTCGACCAGGACACCGGCCTTCTGAACATCATCGTGCTCGCCATGCTGACGGCGCTGGTCTTCATGACGGTGGCGACCATCGTCCAGCGCTACCTGCTGAGCTTCATCGCCGTCCGCATCGACGCCACCACGCTCGACTACCTGACGCGCCGGCTGCTGGCGCTGCCCATGTCGTACTTCACCTCGCGCCGGACGGGCGACATCCAGCGCCGGCTGTCGGGCCTGCGCCAGGTGCGCGAGTTCATGGTGCACAGCGCGGTGGGGGGCCTGACCGCCGTCGTGCAGCTCGCGGCGGCGCTGGCGCTCATGCTGGTCTATAGCCCCCTGCTGGCCGGCGTGTTCCTCATCACCGCGCCGCTCTACCTCGGGCTGATGCGCTTCTCCGCCCGCCGGTTGCGTCCGATCTTCGACGACCTCGAAGAGGGCTTCGGCCGCTACGCCTCCCACCAGATCGATGCCATTCGCGGCATCGAGACCGTCAAGGCCATGGGGGCCGAGGTCGCCTTCCGCGAGCGGATGCTGGAGCAGTTCCACCGGATCGCCCGCCGGCAGTTCAAGGCCGACTTCACGGTGATGGTCTACGAGGGCTCGGTCGGCATGGTGACGTTCCTCACCTCCGCGATCTTCCTGTGGGTCGGCGCCCACCAGGTGATCGACGGCCGGCTCACGATCGGCGCGCTGGTGGCGTTCAACGCGCTGGTGGCGATGGCCAACGCCCCGATCACGACGATGCTGAGCCTGTGGGACAACTTCCAGCTCGCCACCGTGCTGCTGGGACGGCTGGACGACGTGTTCCAGCAGGAGCCCGAGCAGGGCACGGACCGCGCGCGGCTGCAGCCGGTGCGCACGCTGGAGGGCAGTATCAACCTGCGTAACGTCGGGTTCCGCTACGGCGGCCCCGAGGCGCCGCCGATTCTCGAGGGCATCACGCTCGACGTGCCGGCCGGCCGCATGGTTGCCATCGTGGGCCGCAGCGGCTCCGGCAAGACGACGCTGGTGAAGTGCCTGGCCGGGCTGCTGGAGCCCACCGAGGGGACGATCCTCTACGACAGCGTGGATCTGCGGACGCTGAACTACCGCGACCTGCGCCGGCAGATCGGCTTCGTGCTGCAGGAGAACCACCTCTTCGACGACAGCATCGCCCGCAACATCGCCTTCGGCGAGGCGGAGCCCGACATGGACCGCGTGATCTGGGCGGCGCGGGTGGCCAACGCGCACGAGTTCATCGAGCGGCTGCCGCTCGGCTACGAGACGCGGATCGGCGAGTCGGGCCTGGCCATCTCGGGCGGGCAGCGCCAGCGCATCGCCATCGCCCGCGCGCTCTTCCACCAGCCGCCGGTGCTGATCATGGACGAGGCGACGTCGTCGCTCGACACCGAGTCCGAGCGCGCCGTGAAGGAGAACATCGACCGGCTGCTGGAGGGGCGCACGTCGTTCGTCATCGCCCACCGGCTGAGCACGGTGCGCGACGCCGACCTCATCCTCGTCCTCGAGAAGGGCCGGCTCGTCGAGCAGGGCAGCCACGACGACCTGATGAAGCGCCAGGGCCTGTACTTCTACCTCGTCAGCCAGCAGCTCGGGCTCTGAGCGCCGTGGCCGACGACACCCGCCCATCCACCGCCCTCGCCGAGGAGAACCCGTTCCTCGAGGGCGCGCCGCCACACTGGGCCGCCCGCGGCCTCGCGGTGATGCTCCTCGTCGTGTTCGTGGCTGCCGTGGCCGCCGCATGGCTGATCAAGCTGCCCGACACCATCTCCAGTCCGTTCGTGCTGGTCCCCGGACACGGCGCCGATCCCATCCGCTCCTCGCGCGGCGGTGTGGTGGTCGCGGTGCGTCTGGCCGAGGGCCAGAAGGTGGCCCAGGGCGCGCCGGCCTTCGTCATCCGCTCCGCCGCCGCCGGCGACCGCTCGTCCGAGCTGCGCAGCCTGGAGACGCAGATGGGCGGGGCCGAGGAGAGCCGGCTCAACGCGCGCCAGCGCTACGAAAGCCAGCGGCGGGCCGACGCCGAGGAGCAGCGCCGGCTGAGCGCCCGTGCCGCGTTCTTGCGCGACAAGCTGGCGGAACAGAAGGGGTTACGCGAGGTCCGCGAGGCGCGCTTCCGGCGGGACCTCGAGATCCAGGGCAACGACATCGACATCACCCAGCGGGAGCTCGGGCTCAAGCGCACCCAGTACGGCGTCGCCAGGGAGCTGTCCGACCGCCTGGAGAGGTTTCACCGCGAGGGCGCGATCTCCTGGCTGGAGTACAACAACCGCCTGCTGGAGGCCACCCGCCTGGAGGTCGAGGGCCAGCAGCTCGAGCGCTCGCTGGAGAACTCCAAGCTCAAGCTCAGTCAGCTGCGTTCCGAGCACCAGACGTGGGAGATCGAGTGGAAGCTCGGCGTGGCCGGCATGGAGAGCGAGGCGCGTGAGGTCCAGGCGGCGCTGGCCGGGCTACGCCAGAACGCCGCGGCGCGAACCTCCGAGCAGCGCGAGGCGGACCGCCGGTTCACCGAGGACACCGACAAGGCGCGCATCCGGGCGGCGTCGCTCCGCGACGAGCTGAACCAGACCCACGGCGCCGAGCTGACGCTGTCCGCGCCCTGCGCCGGCTCCGTCCTGCGCCTGGCGGTGAACGCGCCCGGCGCGGTCGTCCAGGACGGCGAGGTGCTGGCCGAGCTGGCCTGCGCCGGCGAGGAGCTGCAGGCCGAGGTGAGCGTGACGCCCATCGGGACCGGGCGCATCAAGCCGGGCCAGCACGTGCGCCTGCTCTACGACGCGTTCCCCTACCAGCGCTACGGCATCAGGCACGGCACCGTGCGCTGGGTGAGCCCGGCCAGCGTGACCATCAAGGACCGTCAGGTCTTCCGCGTGCTGGTCGGCCTCGATGAGCAAACCCTGCAGCTGAAGACGGGCGAGGCGCGCGTCCAGCTCATGGCGGGGATGGGCGGCCGGGCCGACGTGGTCGTCGACCGCCTCCGGCTCATCGCGTACGCCTTCGAGCCAATACGGATGTTGCGGGAAACCCTCACCGACCGACGCCCAGCGTCACGCTGAATGGGCTGCGCCCGGCATCGGTGCGCCGCCCGGGCTCGACGTGACCCGCCCTCGGGCGCTTCGCCCGTTCCCACCGCCCCACCCCCGGGCTCCGGCACGAAAGATCGAGTCTTTGCACCGCCTTCTCGTCTGGAACGCGCCTTGCCTATAGCTCACCCCCGATAGCCAATCTCGGAGCGTGGAGGCAGAGCGATGAAGGCAACGACGAAGCGGAGCGGGGCGGCGGGTGCGCGGAAGCGGTCGGCGGCGAAGGACCTCACGACGCGGAAGGACGCGAAGGGCGGGATCATCGCGGTCCTGATCGG
>JBGPZN010000146.1:0-8013 GCA_041493815.1 Methylomirabilia bacterium | reverse complement strand
TGAAGCAGGTGAATCGCGTCCGCGGCCCGGAGCCGGCGGCGCCGGCGTCGCGTGAGTGCCCCGCCTGCACGAGCGCGATTCCCCTCCGCGCGCGCCGATGCCCGTTCTGCACCTCGGACGTGGCGCCGAAGTAGCGCCGCGCGCGGTGGCGCAGCTCTACGACGACATCGGCCGCGACTATCGCGCGCACCGCCGGCCGGACCCGCGGTTGGCGGCCGCCATCACCCGCGCGCTCGGTGACGCCGAGACGGTCGTCAACGTGGGCGCCGGGGCCGGCTCCTACGAGCCCACCGATCGTCGCGTCGTCGCCGTCGAGTCCGCGGCGGCGATGATCGCCCAGCGCCCCGCCGGCGGCGCCCCCGTCGTCCAGGCCTCCGCCACCGACCTGCCGTTCCGCGACGCCGGCTTCGCGGCGGCGCTGGCGGTGCTCACGGTGCATCACTGGCCGAATCGTGCGCGCGGCCTCGCCGAGCTGACGCGCGTCGCCCGCGACCGCGCCGTCGTCCTCACGTGGGATCCGGCGAGCACCGGCTTCTGGCTCGTCGACGAGTACTTCGCCGAGCTCGCCGTGATCGATCGGCGGATCTTTCCGGGACTGGACGATTTCCGGCGCGCGTGGGGGACGATCGAGGTCCAGCCCTTGCCAGTCCCCCACGACTGCACCGACGGTTTCCTCGGTGCGTACTGGCGGCGCCCGGCGGCCTATCTCGACTCCGCCGTGCGCGGCGCGATCTCGACATTCACGAAGCTCCGCGATGTCGAGTCCGGCCTCGCCCGCCTGCGCGCCGACCTCGCGGACGGCACGTGGCTCCGACGCTACGCCGACCTGGTCGATCGCCCGGAGATCGACCTCGGCTACCGCCTCGTCATCGCCCGGCAGCGCCGTTCCCGCTGACGGGCCCCGTCCGATCCGCGCCGCCCGGCTCGGGGTTTCCCTGACAGCGCCGGGGCCCTGCCTGTGCTACAAAACCCACAAGCAGGAGGATTGATGAGCTGCCGGCGGTTCAGCCGTGCCCTGGTGCTCGCCGTCCTCGCCACGCTCGCGGCGCCGGCCTGGACATCCGCCCAGGGCGCCCTTGGCCGCATCCCCACCTCCGGGTACCCCGGCGAGCCGGACTGGGGACCCGTCATCCGCGACCAAGAGGCCGGCCGGACGTGCAAGAGCCGCGAGGACGGGCGTCTCGTCGTTCGCCACCCTGCGATCCCGGAGAACTACCAGTCGGTCCCCGACGGGCGCATGCTCTGCAAGGCCTCCGAGGTGGTCACGGCGCTGCGCAAAGGCCAGCCGGTGGAGCTGGAGAACGTAGTCCTCGACGGGCCGCTCGATCTCCGGACGGTGGTGGCGGAGCCCATCCTGCAGGCCGCGATCCAGTTTCCCCGAGGGGGGCAGCAGCACGCGCTACTGCAGGCGTGGCTCGACGAGCGGCGACGCGAGCACCGCGCCCCCGACGCGCTGGCCGGGCAGACGGAGTTCCGTCCGATCGTCGCCCCGCTCGTGATCAGGAACTCGTGGATCGAGTCCATCGACGCCAGCATCATGGAGCCGGTCCTGTTCCTGGAGCCCGTCGACATGCGCGGCAGCCGGGTCCGCGGCCTCGTCAACGTCGCCGGCGCCATCTTCAAGGAGCCCGTGAGCCTGGAAGCGGCGCAGCTCCTGGGGCCGGCCTCGTTCGCCGGCACGCACTTCGACGCCGGCCTCGACCTCTCCCGCGCGCGGCTCGGGGCCGCCACCCGCTTCGACGGCGCCACGTTCGGCACGCGGGCGCTCAGCCGGCGCCCGGACCGGCGATGGCTGGCGGAAACCCCGTCGCTGTTCACCGCCGCCACGTTCCCCGCCGGGGTCTCGTTCCGCGATGCCGTCTTTCAGTCGCGGGCGGACTACCAGAAGACGATGTTCGCCGGCGACACCGACTTCGGTTCCGCCCGCTTCCAGCAGCGCGCCGATTTCGGGCACGCGCACTTCAGCGGCCCGCTCGACGCATCCCACGCGATCTTCGAGATGGAAGCGCGCTTCCCCAACGCGACGTTCGACCAGCCGGTGTCCTTCCGCCGGGCCGAGTTCCACTGGCGGGCCGACTTCGGCCTGGCCACGTTCAAGCACGCCTCCAGCACCTTCCGCGAGGCGCGGTTCGGACCCTCGTTGCCGCGCCTGCTGCTCGGGATTCCGACCGACCCGGCCACGTGGCTGCGCTGGATGTCGGAGAGCGGCTACGACTTCCGCCACACGGACTTCCCTGACCGGGGACGCGCGCTGGCCCGGAGCGAGTTCGAGATCCACGAGGTCTTCGCCGCCGCGACCCTCGGCGTCGCCGCGCTCGGATTGCTGATCTGCCTGGCGTTCCAGCGGCGCCCCCTGCTCCGCTGGCGGCGGGCGCCGGACGGCGCCGCCGAGGTGGCCACGGTCACGGTGGCCACGCCGACGGGCACCCGGGTGCCGGCCTCCCCGCGCCAGCGCCTGGACGATGGCGCGATTCTCCTGGCGGCCTACGCGCTGCTGGCCTTCGCCCTGATGGCGCACTACCAGGCCAACGCCGGGTTCGCGGTGGACCTGTGGGTCAGCCTGCTGTACCCGGTGGCCGGGGTGGTCGTGTGGATCGTCGCGGTGGGCGCGGCGCACGTGGCGTTCGACGTCCGCGGCCGGCGGGTCCGCGCCGACGCGACGCGGCCGGATCCGCCGCCGCCGCGGCTCGACTACTTCGACCTCGCGTATCACGTGCCGCGCAGCTGCGACGAGTTCGTCGCCCGGTTCGTGACCCGCGTGTCCACCGGCGTGCTGGGGCTGGCCGGCCCGCGCGGGGCCGGGCGCTCGTCGCTCGCCCGCGCCGTGATGGAGCGGCTGGCCGCCCCGCTGGCGGCGGTCGGAGTGGGGGCGGCGGCCCCGGGGCCGATCCTGGCGGTCACCGCGCCGGGCTCCTCGTCGAACGAGCTGCTGCCGTTCTTCACCGTCCTCTTCCGGCGCGTGAGCGAGGCGGCGCGCGGCGATCTGCGCCGCCGCCTCTTCAAGCTCGAGCGCAACAGCCAGCTCGAGGACGCCGCCGGCGAGCTGATCGAGTCGCCGCCGCCGATCGTGCTCCTGCCCCTCGGCGTCGTCGTCACGGCGATGGCGCTGTTCGCCGCCCGCCCGTGGCGGCCGCCCATCCACTCGGGCGACGCCTCCGGCTCGACCGTCGCGGCGGCGCTGCGCCTGGCCGCCGACTGGTCGCCGATGGTGCTGCTGGCCAGCGTCCTGCTCGCGGCCGGCGTCTATTACTGGCGGCTGAAGCGCCGGAGCGACCTGCGGCGGGCGCTGCACGGGCGGGCGAGCGGACTGCTGTACATCTCGACCGAGCGGGTTCTCGAGCGCCTGGCCTTCGAGCAGTCCACGAGCGACGAGCGCGAGGGCAGCCTCTCGCTGCCGTACGGCGTCGGCCTGCGACGCCGCCAGAGCCGGGCGCTGAAGGAGCGGCCCGTGACGCTGCCCGTGATCCTCGAGGATTTCCGGCGCTACGTCGAGGAGCTGCGCAGCGTGTACCCGCGCGGCGTCGTCGTGCACATCGACGACGCCGACCGGATCGAGGAGCAGACGAGCGTCCGCGACCTGTTGCTGCGGATCAAGGCCACCCTCGTCGGCGGGGTGCTGTACCTGGTGCCGCTGCCCGACACCGTGCTGGAGGGTTCCGGGCTGCGGGCCCGGGGACCGGCCGACATCGTGGCCGGCTTGCTCGACGATCTCGTCTTCATTCCACCCATGTCGACGGCCGAGGGGCTGCGGATGCTGGCCCGCCGCCAGTTCTTCACGCCGGACGGAGCGGCCGCCGGGTCGCAGGGCGTCCAGGCGCGGGGCGGGCTGGGGCTGGCCATCTGCCTGGTGTCCGGCGGGATGCCGAAGGAGATCCTCCGGCTGCTTCGCCGTGTGAGCACGGAGAGCGACGAGTGGACGGCCCGGCGCCTCCTCGACCGGACCTGGCAGCAGGCCCGCGACAGCGCCGCCGAGGCCGTCCGGCGCTCCGGGCTCGGGGCCCAGGCGCAGCAGCGCATCCTGGACGCGCTCGAGACTTTCCTCGCAGGCCCGGGTGCGGAAGCCCCGTCGGTGTCGCAGCTGCTCGAGAGCGTCAACGCGACCCCGGTCGCGCCCGGCGAGCCTGACGGCGCTCGCGCGGCAATCACCCAGGCGCTGATGCGACTGGCCCAGCGGCGGCAGGCGGTCGAGGAGCTGCAGAACGCGCTGGCTTACCTCGGCAGATGGGAGGCGGGGATGGTGGCCGACACGCGGCTGCTCGATGAGGCGCCGTGGGTCGCGCCGGACCCGCTGGACCGTATTCGCGCGGCGTTCCTCCGCGACGCCACGGTGGTGGTCGGCACCGCCGAGAAGCGAGCGTCGGCGTGATCCGCGCGCTGGCGCTGCTCGGCGTCCTCGCGCTCGCCAGCCCCGCGGGCGGCGCCGGGCCGGACGATACGCTGGACGAGGTGACCGTGCGGCTCAACCAGCTCAACGTCGAGCTCTGCAGCGCCGCGCCCAGCGCCCCCTCCGGGCTGTTCGACACCACCGAGATCGCGCGGCGCGCACTGGGCCACTACCATCGCGACCGCACCCACGGCGAGCTGGCGGAGTTCACCGGGCTCATGGCTCTCCGCTTCCAGCAATGGTACGCGGGGATGCTGGGGCGGATCACCGAGCTGCGGATCGGCACGGGCACTGTCGACGGCGACTGGGCGACCCTGCGGGCGAGGATTGCCAGATCCGGGTCGGGCCGCGAACGAGACCTGATCTATCGCCTGCACCGCACCCCCGGCGGCCCGTGGCTCGTGTACGACGTGGAGAACAACGGCCGCAGCCGGCTTCGCGCCTTCCACGGCGAGTTCGACCGGATCATCCTGAACGAGGGCTATCGCGAGCTGGTCGACCGCATCCGCAGGGACGTCGACCGGGACGCCGGGACGCAGCCGGTCTGCGCCGCGTCCCTCACCGGCGCGGACGGGCGGCCGGTCGTCGGGCCGGATCGAACGGGTGCAGATCCACCAGCGCAGCGGCGCCGTCGGTGATCAGCTTGGGGCTAGTAGCCGCGCGAGCGATCGACGACGTGCTGCAGCGGGCGGCCGCGCAGCCAGCGCGCGAGGTTGTCGTTGAAGACGGGCGCGATCTCGTCGGCCGTGCTCGGCCCGGCGACGTGCGGCGTGATGACGACGTTGTCGAGCTGCCAGAGCGGGTGATCGGCAGGCAGCGGCTCGGTCGGGAAGACGTCGAGGATCGCGCCGGCGATGCGCTGGGTCTGGAGCGCGTTCAGGAGGGCGGCGTCGTCGACGACGGCGCCCCGGCCGATGTTCAAGAGCCAGGCGCCGGGGCGCATCGCCGCCAGCGCCCGCTCGTCGATGAGGCCGCGCGTCTTGCGGGTCAGCGGCAGGACGACGACGACGAAGTCGGCGGCCGCGAGCGCGCGGGGCAGGTAGCCTGGCCGGTACACGTGCTCGACGCCCGGCACGCGCTGGCCGGAGCGGCTGACGCCGATCAGGTGCATGCCGACGGCGCGGGCGACGCGGGCGATCTCGCGGCCGATGTCGCCGACGCCGACCAGCGTCATGGTCTTGCCGCGCAGCCGGCCGGGCAGGACGTCGCCGATCCAGCGCCGCTCGCGCTGGGCGGCGCGATACGTCTCCATCCGCTGGGTGACCCACGAGCACCAGCCCAGCACGTACTCGCTCATCCACGGGCCGAAGATGCCGGGCGCGCGGGTGACGACGACCCGGCGCCGCAGCCCGGGCGCCAGCGCCCAGTCCACGCCGGCGCCCATCGCCTGCAGCCATTCGAGCTTCTTCGCCTTGCCGTAGAGCGCCGGCGGAAGCTTCCAGGCATAGGCGACGTGGACCTTGCCGATCACCGCCGCCGCCTCGGCCTCGGTGGCGCACACGTGGAGAGTGACGTCGTGGCCGGCCGGCACGCGGATGTGCCGCGCGTAGGCCTCGGCCTCGTCAGGGTGGAAGACGAGCACCCCCGGCGGCGCCGGCATCAGGCGCCGAGCGTGCGGAGCAGCGCGTCCTCGGCCGCGAAGTCTAGCGCGCGCCGGTCGAGGCCCTCGCGCTGGTACCACTCGAGGGTCTGGGCGAGGCCGGCGGCGAGCGTGTAGCGGGGGCGCAGGCCCAGCTCGGCGCGCAGCCGGGTGGTCGTGTACACGGCGTGGCAGTCGTAGACGAGATTCTGGCCGAAGGCGGCCGGCTTGCCGCCGGCCGGCGTGGGCGCGTGCACGAGCGTGAGCGGCCGCTTCATGACGTCGGCGATCAGCTCGACGAATCCCACCTGGCTGATCGCCTCCTCGCCGGTGACGTTGTAGCTCCGGCCGAAGGCGGCCGGCACCCCGAGCATGGCGGCCATGGCGTCGGCCAGGTCCTCGACGTGACCGAACTGCCGCAGCCAGCCGCCCCCGTCCGGGACCAGCACCGGGCGGCCGCGCGCCAGGCGGTCGAAGAAGAACGTCTCGTTGTTGCGCGTGTTCAGCGGGCCGTAGACGTGGGTGGGTCGCACGATCGTCACCGGCAACCCCCGCTCGCGGTGGCGCTGCAGCAGCGCGTCCTCGCCCTCGATCTTGTTCTTCGCGTACTCGCCCCAGTAGAGCGTGCGCGGCGTGTCCTCGTCGAACGGGATCGGCCGCGCGTGGTCGTAGACGCGGCCGGTGGAGACGAACAGCACGTGGCCGACGGCGGCCGGCGCGTCGAGCAGCGCCTCGACGTCGGCGCCCAGGGTCGGCGCGTAGGTGACGTCGACCACGCCGTCGAACCGCTCGCCGGCGAGCGCCTTGCCCAGTGCGGCGTGGTCCTTGCGGTCGGCCACGATGGTCCGCACGCCGGCCGGCAGCCGTCCCGGTTGGCGTCCGCGGTTGAGGACGCTCACCTGGTGGCCGTCGCGCAGCAGCGATCGCACCAGGCGCAGGCTGATGAACTCGGTCCCGCCGGCGACGAGGACGCGCACCTCAGCCGAGCGAGATCGCGACGCAGGTCGTGGTGCGGGTCACCCCGTCGATGATGCCGATCTCGTCGGTGACGAGATGGCCGATGGCGTCCAGGGTGGGGGCCTCGACCTGGGCGATGAAGTCGTAGGGGCCGGTGACGGCGTCGAGGTGGGCCAGGCTGGAGCCGTGCCCGGCGATGCGGCTCAGCTCCTTCTTGACCGACTTGGTCTTGCCGGGCGCGGTCTCGATCAGCACGAACGCCTTCATCCCTCGACGCGGAGTCTTCGTCGGCATGTCAGCCTCCAGTGGGTCAGGGCTTGGGTGTGCCCAGCAGGGTGGCCAGCGTCGAGCGGAACCACGCCGGCCGCTCGAGCACCCGCGCGCCTTCCAGGTCCACGCGGGTGCCGCGCTCGTCGGTGTGGTTGGCGGCGTCGAAGCGGGCGACCAGCCTCTGCCGCGTGGTGCCGAGGCGCAGCGTGAGCGACTCACCGGTGCTCTCGTCGCCCAGCCGCGCGACGATCACGAAGAGCCCCGACTCATCGGTCTGCCCGAGATACGAAAAGCCCGTCTTGTCACGGCTCAGCTCCACGGTCTGCCCGGGGCTCGGCTTGCCGGCCGCGTCCTTGACGTAGCCGAGCACGGTGTAGCGGTAGAAGATCTCGTGCTCGGCCACCGCCGGCGCCGCCACGACGGCGACGAGCAGGCCGAGCCACAGCAGTCCGCGTCTCATTCGATGACCGGCTCGTCGGGCGCCCCGCGACCGGCCGAGTCTAGCAGATGCGCGTGCAACAGCGTGCGATGGCACCGCTGCGGGTCGGGACATCCGCATAGCAGCGTCACGCGCCCCCGCTGCGCCAGCCGCCGCACCTCGACCAGTGCCTGCTGCGCCTCGGGTCGCTTCAAGCCGGCCCGATAGCGCGGCCGGTACTGCGCCCAGGTGATCTTGCCGTCGAGATAGCTGCGCAGCAGCGGAATGACCGGCGCCAGCTCCCTGAGCCACACGTCCACCTTCTCCCGCCGAATCCCCCGCGGCCAGTAGCGCATGACGAGTACGCGCGTCCCATCTCCCGCCACCGCCGGCTCGTACACTCGC
>JBGPZN010000474.1:0-3050 GCA_041493815.1 Methylomirabilia bacterium | reverse complement strand
TGGTCGAGCAGGGCGAGGAACACGCCGAGATCGTCGGAGGCCGGCGCCACCCCGGCGGCCAGCATGAGCGAGGGATACAGCGAGGTCACGTCGACGTGGAGCACGGGGCCGCCCACGCCCTGGCGCCAGATCGCGGTCAGGCCGCCGCCGACCGACTGGACCGGGCCCGGGGCCGGAATCGCGTGGCCGCGGCGCAGATACTCGCGCACCAGCAGCGCGTCGATCTTGGCGGCGGCGCCCCGCAGCGCGGCCGACTGGTAGTCGAACGGCAGGAGCTGCGCCTGCACGAAGTAGGGCGGGGCCAGGATCGCGCCCACGCCGAGCGTCTCCGTCGCGTCGTCGGCGGCGTAGGCCATGAGGCGTTCGGGCGCCTCGGCCAGCTCGCGGGCGATGGTCGACGCGTCGATGTACGTGCGGTCCAGGGCCGCCACGCCGAGGTGGCGC
Organism: Methylomirabilia bacterium; assembly: GCA_041493815.1. Taxonomy (GTDB): domain Bacteria; phylum Methylomirabilota; class Methylomirabilia; order Rokubacteriales; family CSP1-6; genus AR5. The sequence continues at coordinate 2,606 of JBGPZN010000474.1, read as the reverse complement.
GCGATGTCCTTGAGGCCGAAGCTGGGCAGGTCGCGGGCGCCGACGTCGTGCAGCTGGGCCAGCATCCACGTGTCGACGACGTGGCGGCCGGCGATCTCGTAGCGCCGGTAGCCGATGGAGCGCTCGGCCACCTGCAGCCGGGCGGGCCGGCTCCGCAGCTCGCTGCCGTCGCGTCCCCACGCCAGGCGCACGCGATGCCGTCGCGCGCGGGCCTCCAGGTACTCGAGATCGAACCGGAAGACGTTGTGGCCCTCGAGCACGTCCGGATCGCGGTCGAGGATGAGGCGCGTGGTCTCCTCGAGCAAGGCGCGCTCGTCGAGCCGGTCGCCGCGCACGACGTGGCGGAAGCCGGTGGTGTCGGCCAGCGCCACCGCGACGATGCGGTCGGCCTCGCGCATCGCGCTCGGGAACTCGTGTCCCTCGCCGGTCACGACCTCGATGTCAAGCGCCATCCGTCGCAGCTCGCCGAAGCGCATCCCGCCGAACGACGTGCGGCCGCTGGCGAGCAGGTACTGCTGCACGGGATCGGGGACGAAGCGGTACGGCGCCGCCGGCAGGTCGGGAGCGAGGCCGCTGCGCTGCCGACTCAGGTCGCGGGCGCCGAGCGCATCCGACCAGACGCCGAAGCGCGCGCGCCAGCGGAGCGCGCCGGGGCCGGCCAGCGGCTCGACCTCGAGCAGGCCGGGCGCGTCGGCGACGAGCGCGGGATCGGCGAGCAGCAGGAAGGGCGCGAACGGCACGACCTCGGTCTCGGTGCGATCGCCCTCGCGGCGCCAGACGCGGATGCCGCGGCCGTCACTGGCCAGCGCGAAGGCGACGAGGCCGGGAGCGGGATCGGCGCCGAAGAGCAGGGACGCCTGGTCGCTCAGCCGGCTGCTTCCTCGACGGCGGCCCGGTAGGTGGCGAGGTCGGCGAGGCCGACCAGCGCGCGTCCCGTCTCCGGCAGGATGACGGTCGGGATCGCACGCACGCCGTGCTCGCTCACCGCCGCCTCGTAGTCGGCGACCACCGCCGCGCGCGCGAAGCCGGCGCCGCGGTCGGCGTCGAAGCGCGCGAGATCGGCGCCGGCCTCACCGACCAGGCGCGCGAGCACGCCCGGGTCGGCGATGTCGAGGCTCCGCGTGAAGTAGGCCTCGTAGAGCGCCATGTGGACGCGCTCGAACACCTCGTCACCCTGCTTGGCGATGCACTTGGCGGCCTCCAGCGCGGGCAGGCTGAAGCCCGGCATCACCGGGTGCGGCCACGGCGTGAACGTGATGCCGTCCTCGGCCGACATCTGCCCGCAGCGCCGCCAGCCCTCCTCGCGATACGTGCCCTTGAACGCCGCGCCCGCGGTCGGCGTCGGGCGCAAGGGAAACGCTCGATGCTCGAGGACGAGGTCGGGACCCCACGCTTCTTGAAGGCGCCGGAGGCGGACCGCCGCCGGGTAGCACCAGGGTCAGAGGTAATCGCTGTAGACGATCGCGCGGACGGGACGTGCCATGGCCGGATTCTATACCCGCGGTCCGGTGTATGCTCGACGGCATGCCTCGCCACGCCTGGGTGGCGTTTGCCGCGTCCGTCCTCCTCGCAGCGTGTGCCGGCCCCGCGGTGTCGTTTCCGAACGCCACGCCGGCGGCGCCGCGCACCATCCCCGCTGCCCAGGTCCGTCCGGACGGCGCCGGCCCGTTCCCGGCCGTGGTGCTGATGCACGGCTGCCACGGCGTGTCCGCCTCCACGCGCGACTGGGCCCGGTGGTTCCGCGCGCGGGGCTACGTCGCGCTGATCGTCGACTCGTGGGCGCCGCGCGGGATCCGCGACGGCTGCGTGCCGGGGCCCGACATCCCGAACACCGAGCGCTTCGACGACGCCGTCGGCGCGCTACGCTGGCTGCACGCGCGGCCCTACGTCGACCGACGGCGGGTGGGCGTGATCGGCTGGTCCAACGGCGGCGTGTTCGCCATGGCCGTCGTCAACGGGCCGAGCCTGCAACGGGCGCAGGCCCGCGGCGTGGAGGTGCCGGAGCCGGGCTTCAGCGCCGCGGTGGCGATGTATCCGGGCGGCTGCTACTCGCTGGTCAACGAGCGCGTGGTGCGGCCGCTGCTCCTGCTCGTCGGCGACGCCGACGACTGGACGCTGCCGAACGAGTGCGCCCGGATGGTGGACGCCATGCGGGCCCGCGGCGCCGAGGCGACGATCGTGCTCTACCCGGGCGCCGTACACTACTTTGACGTGGCCGGCCAGCCGCGCGTCGTCCTGCCCGAGGTGGAGAACCGCAACAAGCCCGGTGGCTGCTGCGGCGCCACCGTCGGCTACGATCCGGCCGCCGACGCCGACGCCCGCGGCCGCATCGAGGCGTTCTTCGCCCACCACCTGGGCGCGCGCTAGCGATGGACACCCCGGTCGACTTCGTCAAGCAGCTGCTACCGACCGTCGTGAACATCCACGCCACCGTGCCGCGCCAGCATCCGTCCACGCGGATCCTCGGCAACGAGCGGATGGGCAGCGGCCTGGTGGTGGACGCCGCCGGCCTCATCCTCACGGTGAACTACGTGGTGATGGGCGCCAGCACGATCGACGTCGCCCCGCTGAAGGGCCGGCGCATGCGGGCCGAGGTGGTGGCCCAG
>JBGPZN010000137.1:0-8158 GCA_041493815.1 Methylomirabilia bacterium | reverse complement strand
TGATCGATGCCGCGTGCGGCGGCAGCGAAGGCCCGGCTGCCCCTGCTTTACGCAGCCCTGGGGGTCAGCCGCGTGCGCGCGGGTCGAGCGCGTCGCGCACGGCATCGCCCACGAAGTTCAATCCGACCACCGTGACGAACAGCGCGGCGCCGGGACCGAAGACGAGCCACGGCGCCTGCTGCAGGTAGCCGCGGCCGGCGTTGATCATGCTGCCCCACGAGGCCTGGGGCGGCTGGATGCCGAGTCCGAGAAACGACAGCGAGGCCTCGGCCAGGATCGCAAACGCCACGCTGAGCGAGGCCTGCACGACGATCGGCGTGGCGGCGTTCGGGAGCACGTGATGCCAGGCGATGCGCCAGCCCGGCGCGCCCAGCGCGCGGGCCGCGTCGACGTAGTCGCGCGCCTTGACCGCCAGCACCTGGCCGCGCATGAGACGCGCGAACGTGGGCGTGTAGACGACGCCGAGCGCGATGAGGACGCCGGTGAGCCCGGCGCCGAGCACGGCGCCGAGGGCGAGCGCCAGCACGAGCGGCGGGAACGAGAGCACCGCGTCCATCACGCGCATCACCAACCCGTCGACGCGCCCGCCGCAGTAGCCGGCCAGCACGCCGAGCAGGCCCCCGGCCAGCGCGGCGATGGCGACCGAGACGAGGCCGGCGACGAGCGATACGCGGGTGCCCCAGATCACGCGCGACATCACGTCGCGACCCACGTTGTCGGTGCCGAGCCAGTGCGCGCGCCCCGGCGGCGCCAGCGCGTTGCCGAGGTTCTGCCGCAGCGGATCGTGGGGGGCCACCAGCGGCGCCGCCAGCGCCACCAGCACCGCCAGCAGCACCACCGCCGCGCCGAACGGCGCCAGCCGGGCGCCGGCCGCGCGGCGCAACACCTCCCAGCGCCGCTCAGCGGTGGCGGATGCGGGGATCGATGAGGCCATAGAGCAGGTCGACGAGCAGGTTGCTCGCGATGAAGCCGAGCGCGATGAGCAGCACCACGCCCTGCACGAGCGGGTAGTCGCGCGCGAACACCGCGTCGACCACCAGGCGGCCGACGCCGGGCAGCGCGAAGACGTACTCGGTGATGACGGCACCGCCGATCAGCGTCCCGAGCTGCAGCCCGAGCACGGTGACGACCGGGATCAGCGCGTTGCGCAGCACGTGGCCGCGTACCACGCGCCACTCCGAGAGCCCCTTGGCCCGCGCCGTGCGCACGTAGTCCTCGGTGAGCGCCTCCAGCATGCTCGAGCGCAGCGTGCGGGTGACGACCGCCGCCAGCGCCAGCCCCAGCGTGACCGCCGGCAGCGCCAGGGAGCGCAGCCCGTCCACCAGCTCCTCGGCGGGATCGACGTAGCCGGAGATCGGCAGCCAGCGCAGCGTGACGCCGAACAGGAAGATGAGCAAGAGGGCCAGCAGGAAGTTTGGCATGCAGATCCCGAACAGCGCGAACGTGGTGCCGACGCGATCGACCGACGTGTTGCGGCGGGCCGCGGAGACGATGCCGACCGGGACGGCGATCAGCAGCGAGATGGCCATGGCGAGCAGGGCGAGCTGCAGGCTGGGCCGGATGCGGCGGCCCACGTTCTCGACGACGGGCTCGCCGTTGCGGATCGAGCGCCCGAGGTCGCCGCGCAGGACCCGGCCCATCCACGCCGCGTACTGCACGGGCAGGGGACGGTCCAGCCCCAGCTCCGCGCGCAGGCTGGCCTTGGCGGTGGCGTCGGCCGACTCCGCCATCATGGCGTCGATCGGGTCGCCGGGCGTGAGGTGCAGCAGCGCGAACACGCCGGCCGTGACCAGCAGCAGGACGGGGACGGTCGCGGCCAGGCGCTGCAGGACGAGGTGGACCAAGCCTCAGCGCATCCACACGTCCTTGAACCGCATCATCCCGTCGGGGATCGGCTCGTAGCCCTGCACCTTGGGGCTGAAGGCCTTGGGCTCGATCGGGTGGACGATGAAGATCATCGGCAGCTCGTCCTGCAGCAGCTTCGTCAGCTCGCCGTAGAGCTTCCGCCGCTCGGCCTGGTTGGAGATCTCGCGGGTCCGGTCGAGCAGCGCGTCCATCTGGGGATTCGAGACGCCGGACCAGTTGAACGAGGTGCCTGGCGTCGTGCGCAGGAACTGGTAGGTGTTGCCGTCGGGGTCGGGTCGCCCGCTCCACTGGAAGCTGACCATCTCGAAGTTCCTGGCGTTGCCGTCGGAGATCAGCGTGGCGGAGTCGACCAGCTTGACCTTGGCGGTGATGCCGGCCTCGGCCAGCTGGGCCTGCATGACCTCCGCCTCCTGGATGTTGATCGGGATGTTGTTGGTCGTCAGCGTGAACGTGAAGCCGTTCGGCTGGCCGCCCTCGGCGAGCTTGGCCTTGGCCCGGGCGAGGTCGCGCTTGATCGGCGCGATCGATTTGTCATAGGCCCAGCTGGTGGGCGGGATGGGGCCGTTGGCGGCCACGCCGACGTTGAGCCACACGCCCTTGACGATCTGCTCGACGTCGAGCGCGTAGGCGACCGCCTGGCGCAGCGCCTTGACGTTGAACGGCGGCCGCGTGGTGTTGAGCTGGTAGGCGAAGTCGGCGAGCGAGGGCACGTCGACGACCACCACGTTCTTGTCGGCCTTGACCGCGGCGACGTCGCGCGGCTGCACGTAGTCCATCACGTCGATCTCGCCCGACTGTAGACTGTGCAGCTTGACGACGTCGTCGGGGATCGGCCGGTAGCGCACGCGGTCGAGGTAGGGGCCGCCCTGCTTGTTCCAGTAGCCGTCGTGGCGCTTGATCACCAGGTGCGAGTCCCGCACCCACTCCACGAACTCGAAGGGGCCGGTGCCGGCGCCCTTGGCGTTGCGTCCCAGCTCGACGCCGCGCTCCTGGACGACCTTGGGCGAGACCATCATACCGGCCCGGTCGGTGAGCGTGGCCAGCAGCGCGGCGTCCGGCTTCTTGAGGTTCACCTTGAGCGTGTGGCTGTCGACGACCTCCACGGTGTCGATGTTGGCGACCTCGCCCTTGCGGACCGACTTGGGCTCCGTCTTCATCCGCTCGAAGTTGAACTTGGCGGCCTCGGCGTTGAAGTCGGTGCCGTCGTGGAACTTCACCCCGCGCCGGAGCTTGAAGACGAGCGTCTTGGGATCCGGCTGCGACCACGACTCGGCGAGGCCGGGCTTGATCCCGAGCTTGGTGTCGAGCGTCACCAGCGGCTCGTAGATATTGTGGTAGACCTGCCGGTCGATCTTGCTGCCCGACAGGTGCGGGTCCATCGTGGCCGCCTCGATGTAGAAGCCCACGCGCAGCGTGCCGCCCTTCTTCGGCGGATCGGCGGCGGCGGCCGCGCCCGGGCTCAGGCCGAGCCACGGAACGCCGGCGGCAACCGCGGACGTCTTCAGGAACTTCCGGCGGGACACTCTCATGGGCTCTCTCCTCTCGGTTGAGCGCAGATACTGCGCTGCTTGCGGCAGGCGGTCAAGGCGCCGGGGTCGCCAACGCCCCGGCCGATTTCTGACCGCCACGCAAACATTTCACGCGGGTTGCGCGGTTGGCGGTTCCCGGCACGACCGGAACTGCTGGTTTATGTGGGGCTTGGCGCACGAGGGGTCTGGCATTCGCTTTGCCCCACGTTATCCGCCATGAAGACTGCGATCCTCGACCCCGACATCGAGAGGCCCAGCGAGGAGATCACCGTGCGGCTCGGCGAGCTCCTGATGGCCGAGGGCCTGGTGACGCCCGCCCAGCTGGAAGAGGCGCTGCGGTTGCAGCGGACGCCCGAGCAGTACGCGCCGCTCGGGCACATTCTCGTCGCGCAGAAGATCGTCACGCGTGATCAGCTCCTGTCGGTGCTCGAGCGTCACCGGCGCAGCAGCAAGCTGGGCGACATCCTCCTGAAGACCGGCGAGATCACGTCGACCCAGCTCGAGACCGCGCTGGCCGAGCAGCGACGCACGGGCCAGGCGCTCGGCGAGGTCCTGCTCCGACTGGGCTACACCTCGGAGGAGCGCCTGCGCATGGCGCTCTGCCGCCAGCTGCACATCCGGTTCTTCAGCCTCGACGCGATGATCCTCGACCCGGCCCTGAAAAACCACGTCAACGAGAAGTTCGCGGTGAAGCACCGGGTGGTCCCGATGGCGCGCGTGGGCAATCTCCTCGTGCTGGCCATGGACGACCCGACCCAGACGAGGATCATCGACGACCTGCAGCGCAGCACCGGCCTCAAGATCGAGGTCATCACCTCCACGTCGGACCACATCACCCGCGCGCTGGAGCGCCTGTATCGGGTGGAGGTGACCCCGAACCTCCTCAGCGGCGCCCACCTGGACGTCATCGGCGTGGACGCCGACGAGGACCGCTATGGAGCGTCGTCGATGCGCGAGATGGACAGCGCCGACGAGATCGTCCGCAAGCTGCTGCGCGTGGCCATCGACCGCGGCTCGTCCGACATCCACCTGGAGACGATCGGCAGCCGGCTGCAGGTACGCTTCCGCATCGACGGCATGCTCCAGCACTTCAACCTGGGCACCCTCGGCGACGACCTCGGCGCCCAGCGGACCGAGGTGCTGTCGCGCATCAAGATCCTCGCGACGCTGGACATCTCCGAGCGCCGGCGGCCGCAGGACGGCAGCTTCCGGGCCAACGTGGAGACCGACGGCCGGGTGGTCCCCATGGACTTCCGCGTCTCGGTCATCCCCAGCTACTACGGCGAGAACGCGGTGATCCGGATCCTGGACCCGCGCGGCGCCCCCGACTCGGTGGCGTCCCTGAAGCTGGCGGCTCCGGTCAGCGAGCGCCTGCAGCAGCTCATCCAGTCCTCGGCCGGCATGATCCTCGTCACCGGACCGACCGGCTCCGGCAAGAGCACGAGCCTGTTCGCGATCATGAAGTCCGTGTACCGGCCCGAGATCAAGATCGTGACCGCCGAAGACCCGATCGAGTACGTGTGCCCCTCCTTCTGCCAGCACGAGGTCGACGACCGCGTGGGGAACACCTTCGCGCAATACGTGCGCTCGTTCATGCGGCACGACCCGGAAGTGATCATGATCGGCGAGATCCGCGACTCGGAGACGGCCGAGCTGGCGTTCCGGGCGGCCCAGACCGGGCACCTCGTGCTGAGCACGCTGCACACCAACGACGCGCTCGGCGCGGTCACCCGCTTGAAAGACCTCGGGGTGAACAACACGGTCTGTACCTCCTCGCTGCTGGCCGTGGTCGCCCAGCGACTCGTCCGCGAGATCTGCTGGAACTGCAAGGAGGCGTACACGCCGGCGCCGGGCGTGCTGGAGCGGGCGTTCGACGTGGTGCCGAGCGACATCACCTGGTACCGCGGGGCCGGCTGCGCGACCTGCCATCACACCGGCTACAAGCGCCGGGTCGCCATCACGGAGCTGTGGACCCCGGGCCCGGATGACGTCCTCCTCATCAACAAGGATGCGCCGTTCGACGCGATCGCCGCCTCCGCCCGGAAGAACACGTACTCGATGGCCACCGACGCCCTGGCAAAGCTGCGCGAGGGACGCACGACCCTCGACGAGCTGCACCGCGTGATGCCGCCCTCGGCCATCCGCGAGCTGCGGAGCATGGTGAGCTGATCGGTCTCCGCCGCCGGTTGCCCTGAGCGGCGGAGGAGTATACGCTGCCGGGCCATGAAGCTCGGCATCTGCCTGCCCCACTACGGCCGTCCGATCGAGGTCCCCCGCATGCTGGAGGTCGCGCGCCACGCCGAGGCGCGCGGGCTCGACTCGGTGTGGGTCACCGATCACGTGGTCATCCCCAGCGCGACCCGCATCATCTATCGCGAGGACATGCTCGACCCGCTGGCCGTCCTGCCGTGGCTGGCCGGGGTGACCAGCCGCATCGCGCTCGGCACCAGCGTCGTGATCCTGCCCTATCGTTCGCCCATCCCCGTCGCCAAGCTGCTGGCCAGCGTGGACGTGCTCTCGGGCGGGCGGCTCATGGTCGGCGCGGCGATCGGCTGGCTCGAGGGCGAGTTCGACGCGCTCGGCGTGCCCTTCAAGGAGCGCGTGAGCCGCAGCGAAGAGGCGCTGGAGCTGTTCCGGACGCTGTGGACGCACGAGCACCCCCAGATCGAGACGAAGCGCCACCGCCTGCGCGACGTGACCTTCTCGCCGATGCCGCTGCAGAAGCCGCGGCCGCCGATCTACGTCGGCGGCAACAGCGAGGCCGCGCTGCGGCGCGTGGCCCGCCTGGGCGACGGCTGGCACTCGACGGGCACCAGCGTCGACGCGTTCCGGCAGGGCGTGGAGACCGTCCGCCGCTTCTGGGCGGAGGCCCGGCGGGACGGCGAGCCCGCGCTGTCCCTGCGCATCCCGATCGTGATCGACGGCGTGCACCGCCCCGCGGTGGACATGGAGCTGATCCGCGGCCGCGGCCGCCACGTCATCGGTGGGCCGGTGGACAAGATCGTCGAGGAGCTGCGCGGGTTCCAGGCGCATGGCTGCGAGCACATCGCGCTGGAGGTCTCCTACTCGACGTACCCGGCGATCCTCCAGACGATCGACGTCATCGCCGAGCGGCTGCGGCCCGCGGTCGCCGACTGATGCGCTACACGTGGCCGAAGGGCAAGCGGTCGGCCGCCGTGCTGTCGTTCGACTTCGACGCGGAGTCCGGCTTCCTCTTCCGCGAGCCCGAGAAGGCCAAGCGCAGCCTGGCCGACCTGGAGGAGCGCCGGTTCGGGCCCCGCGTGGGCGTCGATCGGCTCTTGCGAATGCTCGATCGCCTCAAGCTGCGCGCCACGTTCTTCATCCCCGGCTGGACGGTCGTGAATCACCTGGCCCCGAGCCAGCGCATCCGCGACGCCGGCCACGAGATCGGCGCCCACGGCAACGTGCACGAGGCCGTCTCCTTCCTGGACGAGGCGCAGGAGAAGGCGATCCTCCAGCAGCAGCTCGCCATCCTGAAGGACCAGCTCGGCGTGCGCCCCGCCGGCTATCGCTCACCCTCGTGGGACGTCAACGTGTGGACGCCGGCGCTGCTGAAGACGCACGGCTTCCGCTACGACAGCTCGCTGATGGGCAATGACGTGCCCTACCAGCTGGACACGCCGGTGGGCCCGCTGACCGAGATCCCGGTGCAGTGGATCATGGACGACGCCCCGTTGTTCCGTCACGTCTACGGCGCCAGCAACGCCATCGCCGACCCCGGACGCGTGCTGCAGATGTGGAGCAAGGAGTTCGTGGCGATGCACCGAGAGAACGGCTGCTTCGTGCTGACGTGCCACCCGTTCATCAGCGGGCGCGCCTCGCGCGTGCAGCTGATCGAGGACCTGGTGCGCCACATGCGCCGCCAGACGGGCGTCTGGTTCACCACCTGTGAGGAGGTCGCGCAGTGGCACGACAAGCAGCGCTGAGCTTCGACTTCACGGACCACGTGGTGCTCGTCACTGGCGCCGGCGCCGGCATCGGGCAGGCGATCGCCCGCGCCTTCCACGAGGCCGGCGCCCGCGTGGCGCTGGGCGACGTGCGCGAGGCGTCGCTGCAGCGCTCGGCGTCGGCGCTGGGCGCGGGCGTCTTCGCGCAGGTGGTGGACGTGCGGGAGGCCGGCAGCGTGGCGCGGTTCGTCGAGGCGGCCGAGAAGGCGCTGGGCGCCGTGACCGTGGCCGTCGCCAACGCCGGCATCTATCCCAACTCGCCGGTCCTCGAGATGACCGTCGAGGAGTGGGACCGCGTGATGGAGACCAACGTGCGCGGCGTGTTCCTCACGTGCCAGGCGGCCGCCCGGCGCATGGTCGCGAGCCAGACGCCCGGCAAGATCATCACGATCTCCTCCGGCGCCTACAACAGCGGCCGGGTCGGCGCCTCGCACTACTGCGCCTCGAAGGCGGCGGTCGTCATGTTCACCAAGGTCCTGGCGCTGGAGCTGGCCGGCCAGCACGTCAACGTGAACTGCATCGCGCCCGGCCTCATCACGGTGAACAGCGAGGGCTCGCCCGTGAGCCCGGAGTACGTGGCCGCGCTGACCAAGCAGATTCCGTGGGGTCGCGCCGGCGTGCCGGACGACATCGCCAACGCCGCGCTCTTCCTGGCCTCGCCCTACGCCGAATACATGACGGGCGAGGTGCTCGCCGTCAACGGCGGCACCTCGGCCGGGCGCGCGTTCCTGCCGCTCAGCTCACCCCGAACCTGAATCCGGAGGACCTGTGAGCATCAAGGGCAAGGCCTACATC
>JBGPZN010000577.1:0-2330 GCA_041493815.1 Methylomirabilia bacterium | reverse complement strand
TGAGCGTGGCCGGCGCCGCCAGCGTCTTCTCGAAGAAGGCGCGGTTGCTCTCGTGGGTGATGACGGTGATGCCCTCGCCCGCGAAGGCCCGCACGCCCCCGGAGTGATCGAAGTGGTGGTGGCTGTTCACGACGTAGCGGATGGGCTTGCCCGGCGCCAGGCCGCGGGCCTCGGCGATGACCGCCAGCGCGCGCTCGTCGTTGAGCGGCGCCTCCACGACGATCAGGTGGTCCTTCATCTCGATGACCACGCTGTGATGGCTGCCGCCGGTCAGGTACCAGACGCCGTCGGCCACCATCTGGGTGGCGACGCGGCTGTAGACCCCGCTCGCCTGGCGCACGCTGTCGGGCACCTTGAGGTCGACGGCCGCGTTCGGCTTCACGTCGGTCACCGCGAGGTCCCACGACGGGAAGCCGCCGGCTGACTGGCGGACGCGCGTGGGGAACTTCACGCCGCCGAAGTCCTTGTAGTCGGCGTAGGTGATCTCGACCGGCATGTCGCCGAGCACGGCGTGGGGGATGAGGGCTTCCACGCGCTCGATCAGGTTCTGGTCGGTGAGGGCCGCCTTGACCATGATGCGGCCCGGCAGCGTGAAGGCGATCACGCGACCCTGCACGGTGGCGTTGTTGGCCATGGCCGCTTTCACGACGCCGTGCGGGGTGCTCCACAGCTGCATCTGCCGCTCGATCAGTGCAATGGGGGCCGGCACCGCCGCGTCCGCGGCCATGTTCCACGCAAGATCGCCACTGACCACGAAGACCTGGCGCTGCTCGCCGCGGACCGGTTGCTGGCCGCCGCCGCGGACCGGGTTCTCGCCCTGGGTGCGGACGAGCTCGTCGCGCAGCGACGCGGTCTCGTAGTTCACCGAGCGGGTGAAGCTCTTGATGTTGAAGCGCGGCCACGACTGTCCCGGCACCGCACTCTGGCCCGTCTGGAACTGGACGCCGCTGCCGCTGTACTCGAGTGACTTCAGACCGGCGGCGCCCAGCGCCGCGGCGACGTCGGGGAGCATCGTGTTCTGGGCGGCGGCGGACAGTGGGAGGACGAGGAGCAGGGCGGCGGTCAACGCGAGCGCGGTGCGCATGCCGGGCCTCCTTGCGCGGGGTGTGCGGACGGATGCTAGCATACAGTCCCTTCAACCGTCGAAAGGAGCCAGGCGTGAGCACACCACGAGCCGCAACGTCCGCGCGCGACGAAGTCCGGGGGGTCGCCCCGAAACTCATCGAGCTGAGCGAGAAGGTCCTGTACGCCGACGTCTGGGAGCGCCCCGGGCTGTCCAAGCGCGACCGCAGCCTCATCACGGTCGCCGCGCTGATCGCCATGTACCGCGGCGATCAGCTCACCGGCCACCTCGAGCGCGCGCTCGCCAACGGGGTGACGCGGGAGGAAATCGGCGAGGTCATCACCCACATGGCCTTCTACTCGGGCTGGCCGACGGCCATGACGGCGGGCCGCATCGCCAAGAAGGTCTTCGAAGGGGCCAAGCCATGAAGATCGGATTCATCGGGCTCGGCACCATGGGCCGCCACATGGCGGCCAACCTCCAGAAGGCGGGGCACGAGCTGATCGTCCACGACGTCCGTCGCGAGGCGGCCGAGCCTCACGTCAAGGCCGGGGCCCGCTGGGTCGACTCGCCGCGGGCCGTCGCCGAGGCGAGCGAGGTCGTGTTCACGTCGCTACCCGAGCCGAAGGACGTCGAGGCCGTCGCGCTGGACGAGAAGACCGGCCTGCTGCCCGGCCTTACCGCTGGCAAGGCCTTCTTCGATCTCTCGACGAATTCGCCGACCGTCGTACGCCGCCTGCACGCCATCTTCAAGGCGCGCGGCGTCCACATGTTCGACGCCCCGGTGAGCGGCGGTCCGCGCGGCGCCGAGTCCGGGCGCCTGGCCCTGTGGATCGGCGGCGACGAGGAGGCCTTCAAGAAGCTCAAGCCCGTGGTCGACGCCATCGGCGATCAGGCGTACTACGTTGGGCCCATCGGCGCGGGCTCGGTCGCCAAGCTGGTGCACAACTGCGCCGGCTACATCGTGCAGACGGCGATGGCCGAGGTCTTCACGATGGGCGTGAAGGCCGGCGTCGATCCGCTGACCATCTGGAAGGCGGTGCGCCAGGGCGCGGGCGGCCGGCGGCGCACGTTCGACGGTCTCGCCGACCAGTTCCTGCCCGGCACGTTCGATCCGCCGTCGTTCGCGCTGCGGCTGGCCCACAAGGACGTCTCGCTGGCCGTCGCGCTCGGGCGCGAGAACAAGGTGCCGATGCGGCTGGCCAACCTGACGCTCGAGGAGATGTCCGAGGCGATGAACCGCGGCTGGGCCGAGCGCGACTCGCGC
>JBGPZN010000520.1:0-2628 GCA_041493815.1 Methylomirabilia bacterium | reverse complement strand
TCGACCTGAAGCTCTTCCACGTCGGCCGGGTCGGGATGTCGGCGTGGACGGTGATCAACCTGTCGTTCGCCGCGCAGCAGTACGCGACGCTGGGCCGCCTGACGGCCTCGATGCTCGTCCTCAACGTGCTGCAGCTCGCCTACGTTCTCGACCTGTTCTGGCGGGAGGACTGGTACGTGCGGACCATCGACATCCAGCACGACCGCTTCGGCTTCTACCTCGCGTGGGGCAGCGTCGTGTGGCTCCCCTTCATGTACACGCTGCCGGCCGCCTACCTGGTCACGAACCCGGTCGACCTCCCGCCGGCGGCGGCCGGCGCGATCCTCGCACTCGGTCTCGCCGGCTACGCCATCTTCCTCTCCGCGAACCGACAGCGCGACCGCTTCCGGCGGATCGGTGGCGGCCGCTGCCGCATCGCGGGGCGGGACGCGAGGTTCGTGCCCGCGCGCTACGTGAGCGACGACGGCCGCGTGCACGACACCCGGCTGCTCACCTCGGGCTGGTGGGCGCTGTCGCGCCACCCCAACTACATCGGCGACGTGATGATGGCCGTCGCGTTCTCGCTCACCTGTGGCTTCGGCCACGTGCTCCCGTACTTCTACGCCGTCTACCTGCCCGCGCTGCTCGTCCACCGCGCCTGGCGCGACGAGGCCCGCTGTCGCGCGAAGTACGGCGCGGCGTGGGACGCCTACCGGGCGACGGTCCCCGCCCGCATCGTGCCCGGGGTGTGGTGACGGAGCTGCGCGCGCGTCTGCTAGAGTGACGGCCGATGCTCCCGCGCGCCGCCCTCCTGCTCGCACTGCTGGCGGCGCTGGCGGCCTCGACGCCGGTCGGCGCCGAGGACGCCGTCCCCGCCGCCCGCGCGCTGCTCGTCGCCTGGCACGAGGATCCCGTGCGCATCGACCGGGCCCGGTCGTTGCTCGAGACGGCGGTGGCCTCCGACGCGGCGCCGGAGACGCTCGTGGAGCTGTCCCGCGTGTGGTTCCTCACCGGCGACTTCCGCGCCCGCTCGGAGGGCGAGCGGATGGCCGCCTACGAGCGGGGCAGCGAGATGGCCCGGCGGGCGATCGCGGCGGCGCCGCGCAGCGACCGGGCCCACTTGTGGCTGGCGATCAACAGCGGCCGCACCGCCGAAGTCAGGGGCGTGATGCGCGCGATCACGCTGGTCAACACCATCCGCGAGGAGGCCGAGACCGTGCTGAAGCTGAACCCCTCGAACGTCGACGGGCTCATCCTGGCCGCCTCGCTGGCGGCGGAGATGCCGGGCTTCCTGGGCGGCGATCGCGTCAAGGCCGAGACGTTGTTCAAGCGTGCGCTGGAGGTCGATCCGCACCAGACCGGCGCCCGCCTGGAGCTGGCGCGGTTCTACGTCAACGGCAAGCGCTGGCGCGACGCCCAGCGTGAGCTGCAGCGCGTGATGGACGAGCCGGCGCCGAGCGATCTGCCGCGGTGGACGGTGAGCGAGCGACCGCGCGCGCGCGCCATGCTCGCCGAGCTCCACGACCGGGGTCGGGTCACAGGCGCTCCGCCGCAGTCGCCATAGCCGCCGGGCCCCGCCACCACTGCCGGACCGTCTCGCCCAGGATCGGGAGCACCACGCGCGGGCGCAGGAAGGCGCGCTTGGGCCTGGCCCCCGTCATCGCCTCGCCCCACTCCACGAGGAACTCGCTGCCGCGCCGGCGCATGAGCGCCGCGCAGCCGTCGAGGAAGGACGGAAAGCGCACGGTTCCCTTCGCCATCACCCACGACCAGCGGAAGTCCCAGCCGAACGACGTCATCCAGCGATCTTGATAGCGCTTCAGGAACGCGGCGCCGAGGTCGTTGGCCGCCAGCGCCTCGTCGAGCGTCTCGGCGGCGATCTCGCCGCCGTCCATCGCGTACTGGATGCCCTCGCCGGTGAGCGGATCGATGTGGCCGGCGGCGTCGCCGATCACGAGCAGGTGCGCGCCGTAGGTCCGCGGCCCGCCGCCCAGGCGCAGGGGCGCCGCCCGCATGGGCGCCATCCGCGGGTTGGGTCCGAGCGCGCGGCTGACGTGCGGATCGTTGCGGATGACCTCGTCGTGCAAAGGCTTGAGATCGCGCAGCCCGGCCGGCCCGCCGGGGATGACGTAGCAGCACAAGTTGAGCTCGCCACCGGCCTCACGGAGGATGACGCAGTAACCGGGCAGCAGCGCGGGCGGATAGAACATGACGCCGTCGGAGGCGAACGCCGTCGTGCTGGCCTCGATGTACGAGCGGCTGCACACGCCGTCGGGCGCCGTCGTCACCACGCCGAGCGCGCGCGCCGTGCGAGCGAGCGCGCCGTCGGCGGTCACCAGCGCGCGCGCTCGATAGGTGGTGGCGGGCGACGTGGCGCAGTGCACCGTCCACACGCCCTCGGCCGGCGAGAACTCCACGCGCGCGACCGGCGAGCCTTCCACGAGGTTGGCGCCGGCCGCCGACGCTGCCCGCGCAACCCGCACGTCGAGCGCCATCCGCTTGATGGCGATCACCATCGGCCGGCGGCCGTCCTCGATCGAGCTGCCGATGTAGGCCACGCCGCGCGGGCTGACGAAGCCGCCGATCTCCGCCCAGTGGCCCTCGCCGTGCGCCAGCACGTCGGCCAGCACGCCCATGCGCTCGAGATGT
>JBGPZN010000067.1:0-10947 GCA_041493815.1 Methylomirabilia bacterium | reverse complement strand
CTCACCGCCGGCCCGTCGTCGTACACGGCGGCCATCCAGGCCCTGGACCCCGACGCCCGCCGGATCGGCACGCAGTGGCTCACGTCGATCCGATCCGAGCTGATGGACCGCTGCCGGGCCGCCCTGCCGCTCATCACGTCCTAGACGCGAGAGGAACCTCACCATGTGCGGCATCGTCGGCTACGTCGGAGAGAGGGGCGCGGTCGAGATCATCGTGGACGGCCTCAAGCGGCTGGAGTACCGCGGGTACGACTCGGCCGGCGTGGCCGTGATCGGCCCCGGCGGCGGGCTCGAGGTGCGACGGGCGGCGGGGCGGATCAAGATGCTGGAGGGCGTCCTGCGGGAGCGCCCGCTCACCGGCCGCATCGGGATCGGTCACACGCGCTGGGCCACCCACGGGCGGCCGTCCGAAGAGAACGCCCACCCCCACACCGACTGCTCCGGCACGCTCGTCGTCGTGCACAACGGGATCATGGAGAACTACCTGGAGGTCAAGGAGCGGCTGCTGGCCGAGGGCCACACGTTCCGCTCCGAAACCGACACCGAGGTCCTCGCCCACCTCGTCGAGCACCACCTCAAGAGCGCCGGCCGCCTCGATCGCGCGGTCAAGCTCGCGCTCGGCGAGTACCGTGGCAACTACGCCGTGGGGGTCGTGTCGACCGCCGCGCCCGACCGGCTGGTGGCGGCCAAGCACGGCGCCGGCAGCGTGGTCGTGGGTCTCGGCCGCGGCGAGATGTTCGTGGCCTCCGACATCCCGGCCATCCTCGGCCACACCCGCGACGTGGTGATCCTGGAGGACGGCGAGGTGGTCGTGGTCACCGCCGAGGGCGTGGAGCTCAGCACGCTCGACGACCAACCCGTGCAGCGCGACCCGGTGCGGATCCTGTGGGATCCGATCATGGCCGAGAAGGGCGGCTACCGGCACTTCATGCTCAAGGAGATGTACGAGCAGCCCCGCGCCATCACCGACACCTTCCGGGGCCGCGTCGCGCCCGAGACCGGCAACATCCTGCTGCCCGACGTCACGCTCGATCCCTCGACGGTCAAGGCCATCCAGCGC
Source organism: Methylomirabilia bacterium (assembly GCA_041493815.1). Classification (GTDB taxonomy): domain Bacteria; phylum Methylomirabilota; class Methylomirabilia; order Rokubacteriales; family CSP1-6; genus AR5. The sequence goes on along the minus strand of JBGPZN010000067.1, from coordinate 9,887 downwards.
GTGGTCTTCGTGGCGTGTGGCACCGCGTCGTACGCCTCGCTGCTCGGCCGCTCGATGATCGAGCGACTGGCCGGGCTGCCGGCCGAGGTCGATCTCGCCTCGGAGTTCCGCTATCGCGACGCGCTGGTGGGGCCGGAGACGCTGGTCGTCGCGGTCTCCCAGTCGGGAGAAACGGCGGACACGCTGGGCGCGGTCAAGGCCGCGCGCTCGAAGGGCGCGCCCATTCTCGCCATCACGAACGTGGTGGGCTCCGCGCTCTCCCGCGAGGCCACGGCCACGCTGTACATGCACGCCGGGCCCGAGATCGGCGTGGCGTCCACCAAAGCGTTTTCGACGATGGTCGTCGCCTCCTACCTGGTGGGCCTGTGGCTCGGCCGGCTGCGCGGCGTCCTCGCCGCCGAGGACGTGCGCAAGCGTGTGCAGGACCTCGCGGAGATCCCGCGGCTGGTGGAGCAGACGCTCGAGCTCGATGGCGCGGTGGCCGCGCTGGCGCGGCACCTGTCCGGCGCCCGCGACTTCCTCTATCTCGGGCGCGGGCTGCAATACCCCATCGCGCTGGAGGGCGCGCTCAAGCTCAAGGAGCTGTCCTACATCCACGCCGAGGGCTACGCCGGCGGCGAGATGAAGCACGGCCCCATCGCGCTGATCGAGGACGGCTTTCCGGTGGTGGCCCTCGCGCCCCGCGACGCCTCCTACGAGCGCATGCTGGGCAACATCGAGGAGGTCCGCGCGCGCGAAGGGCAGGTCATCGCGGTCGTGCAGACCGGCGACAAGCTCGTCGCCTCGAAGGCCCAGCACGTCATCGAGGTGCCGCCGGCCGCCGACCTGCTGGCCCCGCTGATCACGGTGATTCCGCTGCAGCTGCTGGCCTACCACATCGCGGTGCGCCGCGGATGCGACGTCGACCAGCCGCGCAACCTGGCCAAGAGCGTCACCGTCGAGTAGTCCCGCGGCCGCGCCGTCGACGCTGATCCACTGGCACCTCGATCGGGAGACACGCCACCCGTTCGGCCGCCGGTCCCCCGACCCCGCGCGCTGGGAACCGATCGGCTTTCCGCCGCCGTGGCCCGACCGGCCCTGGATCTTCGCGGTGATGGTGGCGTCCGCCAACGGCGTGGTCGCCTGGCGCCGCGCCGACGCCCGTGACGACCCGGTGCTCGCCATCCTGGGGGGCGATCGCACCCGTCCGGCCCGTGTCGCCGACAGGCGGCTGCTGCGCTTCCTGCGCTGCTTCGGGGACGTGGCGGTCGGGGCCGAGACTCTTCGCACCCAGCCCGAGCTTCTGCTGAGCCCCCAGCAGCCGAGCGACGAGCCCTCGCCCGAGCTGTTCGCGTTCCGCGAGGACGCGGGGCTGCCGCGGCAGCCCCGCAACATCGTGCACTCGCCCTCCGGGCGGCTGCCCCTGGGCCATCGGATCTTCACCACGCCCGGCATCGAGCCGCTGGTCGTCACCACCGCGCCGGGCGCCGCCGAGCTCGAGCGGCGCGCCCGGCCGGCCGCGCCGCCGCCGACGCTCGTGGACGAGCTGCTCGACGCGGCCGGTCTGCGGCACGCCCACGAGCGACTCCGCACCGAGCACGGCGTGCGCTATCTCGATTGCGAGGGCGGGCCGACCGTGCTCGACGCGCTCCACGCCGCCCGCCTGCTCGACGAGGTCTTCCTCACGATCACGCCGTTCGCCGTCGACGAGTCGGCCCACGAGGGGGTGCTGAGGATCTTCGACTTCGAGGCGGAGGGCGCGACCCTCGTCGCCGAGGGCCGCACCGCGGCCGACGAGACGTGGGTGTTCCGCCGGTGGCGGTTCAGCGCGCGCTGACGGAGGGTGGCTGCAGGGCGTCGGTGCCGCAGGCGTCGGCGACGAGGCGGTCGAGGTGCAGCAGGTCGAACGGCTTGGGCAGGTAGCCGTTGGCGCCGGCGTTCAGCGCATCCTGGGCGACCTGCAGCGAATCGTAGCCGGTCATGATGAAGATCGGCACGGTGACGCCCATCTCGCGCAGCGACTTCAGCAGGCTGATGCCGTCCAGCCCCGGCATCTTGATGTCGAGCAGCGCGACGTCGGGGGCGACGCGCACGATGACGCTGAGCGCCTGGGAGGCGTTGCCGGCGATCTGGACGTTGTAGCGCGGCGAGAAGAACTGGCGCAGGATGTCCTGCACCACCTCGTTGTCCTCGACGATCAGGATTTTCTTCATCGCACCCACGTGAAGGGCAAACGATATGCCACGGGCGGCGGCGCCGAACCGCGCGAAAAATGGGATTCCGGGGCGGGCGCCGGCCCGGGGCCGTCGTGACGATTTGGCCTGTCGCGCGCAATTTGTCGCGTCGGGTACAATCGCGTGGTGTCAGGGTCCCTGGAGCGCCTGCTCGACGACCTGAATCCCGCGCAGCGCGAGGCCGTCGTCGCCGGCGACGGGCCGCTGCTCGTCCTCGCCGGCGCCGGCAGCGGCAAGACCCGGGTCATCGCCTATCGCATCGCCTGGCTGCTGAGCCAGCGCGGGCTGTCGCCGCGCAATCTCCTGGCGGTAACGTTCACCAACAAGGCCGCCGGCGAGATGGCGCGCCGGGTGGACGCGCTGCTGGCGCCCGCCGGGCTGTCGTCCCCGCTGATCGCCACGTTCCACTCGGTCTGCGTCCGTATCCTCCGGCGGCACGGCACCCACGTCGGCCTGCCGTCGCACTTCACGATCTACGACGAGGACGACCGGCTGGCTCTGGTCAAGGAGTGCATGAAGGAGGGCGAGCTGGCCGACCGCACCTTCACGCCGAGCGCGGCCGTCCACCGGATCTCGTTCCTCAAGAACCAGATGACCGCGGTGAGCGAGGCGCTCCGCGACGCCCGCGGGCCCTGGGAGCAGAAGGCCGCGCTCGTCTACTCGCGCTACGAAAAGCGCCTGCGCGAGACCGGCGCGGTGGACTTCGACGACCTGCTCCTGCTGGTGGTCCGCCTGCTCGCCGACACCCCGGAGGTGCTCGCCTGGTACCGTGGGCTCTGGCGCTCGGTGCTGGTCGACGAGTACCAGGACACCAACCGCGCCCAGTACCGGATCATCAGATTGCTCACCCAGGAGCATCGGAACATCTGCGTCGTGGGTGATTCAGACCAGTCCATCTACAAGTGGCGGGGGGCGGATATCCGCAACATCCTCGACTTCGAGGACGACTATCCAGGCACCAAGGTCGTCCGCCTGGAGCAGAACTATCGGTCCACCAAGAGCATCCTGGCGGTGGCGGCCGGGGTCATCGCCCACAACGTCCAGCGCAAGGACAAGACGCTGTGGACGGAGAATCAGGGCGGCGAGCCGCCGCGCGTGTACCGCGCGTGGGACGAGCACGAGGAGGCCTCGTTCGTGGCCCAGTCGATCCTGAGCCTGCGCACCGAGGGCGTTGCCTGGGACGGCGTGGCCGTGTTCTATCGCACCAACGCCCAGTCGCGCGTCCTCGAGGACGCGCTGCGCCGCGCCCGCATCCCCTACGTGATCGTCGGCGGCATGCGGTTCTACGAGCGCAAGGAAATCAGGGACACGCTGGCCTACCTGCGCCTCACGGTCAACCCGGCCGACGACGTGGCGTTCCGGCGGGCGATCGGCGCGCCGACCCGGGGCATCGGCCAGGCCACGCTGGCCCGCCTGGACGAGGAGGCCGCGCGCCAGAGCCGTCCGCTGCTGGCGGTGGCCGCCGAGCCGCCCGCCGACGTGCGCGGCAAGCCCGGCCGCACGCTCCAGGAGTTCGCGGCCTTGATCGGGCGCCTGGCCGGCCAGCGTCGGGACCTGGCCCCGCCGGCCTTCATCGACCTCGTCCTCGACCAGAGCGGCTATCGCGAGGCGCTGCGCCAGGAGCGCGCGCCGGAAGCGGAGGCGCGAATCGAGAACCTGGAAGAGCTCGTCGCCGCCGCCGAGGACTTCACGCACGCCGAGCCGGAGCCGACGCTCGAGGGGTTTCTCGACGGCGTGGCGCTCGTCAGCGACGTGGACGAGCTGAAGGACGCCGAGGCCCGGGTGACGCTCATGACACTGCACTCGGCCAAGGGCCTGGAGTTTCCGGCCGTGTTCGTGACCGGCCTCGAGGAGGGCGTGTTCCCGCACGCGCGGTCGATGAACGATCCCGAGGAGATCGAAGAGGAGCGGCGCCTCTGTTATGTTGGCGTGACCCGGGCCAAGGAGCGGCTGACGCTCTCCTGGGCGCTGCATCGCCGGATCCACGGCTACGGGGTGGGCGAGCCGTCCCGCTTCCTGCGCGAGATGCCCGAGGACCAGCTCCAGCCGCTCAACGCCGGCCGGGTGCAGGAGCGCGTCGAGCCGGCGCGGGCGGTGCCGCGCTACGAGCCGGAGGAGGAGTCGTGGCCGATCAGGGTCGGGGCCCGCGTCCGCCACGCCCGCTTCGGCGAGGGGCTGGTGGTCGGCGTGGAGCGTGACGGCTCCGACACGATCGTGACGGTGGGATTCGCCAGCGTCGGCCGCAAGCGGTTGTCGCTGCAATACGCGCAACTGGAGGAACTGTGATCTCCCGAGAGGACGTCGAGCGCGTCGCGCGGCTGTCGCGCCTGGCACTCAGCGAGGCCGAGGTCGAGCGCATGCGCGAGCAGCTCAGCGGCATCCTGGCCTACATCGACACGCTGCGCGCGGTCGACACCGCCGGCGTCGAGCCGACCTCCCACGCGGTGCCGCTGGTGAACGTCATGCGCGACGACGACACGCGCCCCTGCCTGCCCCCGGATGTCGCGCTCGCCAACGCGCCCGACCGGAGCGACGGGTTCTTCCGGGTCCCGCGGATCATCGAGGACTGAGGCGGCCGGTGAGCGGGCAGCCGCGGACGATCCACGAGCTGGGCGCGGCGTTCACCAGGGGTGCGGCGTCGCCGCTGGCGGTGACGGAGGCGTACCTGGCGCGGATCGGCGCCCTCGACACGAAGGTGGGCGCCTACCTCACGGTCACGCGCGACGAGGCGGTGGCCGCCGCCAGGGCGTCCGAGGCCCGCTACCGCGCCGGAGCGCCGCTGTCCCCGCTCGACGGGGCGCCGATCGCCCTCAAGGACGTGTTCTGCACGCGCGGCGTGCGGACGACCTGCGGCTCGAAGATTCTCGAGCGCTTCGTGCCGCCCTACGACGCGACGATGGTCGAGCGGCTGCGCGCGGCCGGCGCCGTCATCCTGGGCAAGACCAACATGGACGAGTTCGCGATGGGCTCGTCCACCGAGCACTCCGCCTTCCAGGTCACGCGCAACCCCTGGGACCTCGCCCGCGTGCCCGGCGGCTCGTCGGGAGGCTCGGCGGCGGCCGTGGCGGGCGGCCTCGCCGCCGGCGCCTTCGGCACCGACACCGGCGGCTCCGTGCGGCAGCCCGCGGCCTTCTGCGGCGTCGTCGGGTTCAAGCCGACCTACGGGCGCGTCTCCCGCTACGGCCTGATCGCGTTCGCCTCCTCGCTCGATCACGTGGCGCCGTTCGCGCTCGACATCGTCGACACGGCGCTGCTGCTCGGCGCCGTCGCCGGCCACGATCCGCTCGACGCCACGTCGGTCGAGGTCCCGGTGCCGGACTACGCGGCCGCGCTGGCCGGGGGAGTGAAGGGGCTGAGGGTCGGCGTGCCCGACGAGTACTTCGGCGCCGGCCTGGACCCCGAGATCGAAGGGGCCGTGCGCGCGGCCATCGACGTCCTGCGCGATCTCGGCGCCACGATCGAGCGCGTCTCGCTGCCGACCACCGAGTACGGCGTGGCGACCTACTACATCGTGGCACCGGCCGAGGCGTCGTCCAACCTGGCCCGCTACGACGGCGTGAAGTACGGCCTGCGGGTGCCGGGCGGCAAGGACCTGATCGACATGGTGAGCCGCACGCGGGCGGCCGGCTTCGGCGCCGAGGTCAAGCGCCGCATCATGCTCGGCACCTACGCGCTGTCCACGGGCTACTACGACGCCTACTACGGCCAGGCCCAGAAGGTCCGCACGCTCGTCCGCCGGGAGTTCGAGGCGGCCTTCGCGCGCGTCGACATCCTGGCGGCGCCGACGACGCCCAGCGTGGCCTTCAAGCACGGCGACAAGGCCGATCCGCTGGCGATGTACATGAACGACGTGTACACGATCCCGGCCAGCATGACCGGGCTGCCGGCGGTCTCGGTCCCCTGCGGGTTCAACGCCGCCGGCCTGCCGATCGGACTGCAGCTGATCGGCCGCGCGCTCGACGAGGCCACCCTGCTCCGCGCCGCCCACACCTACGAGCAGGCCACCCCCTGGCGCCAGCGCCGTCCGGAGTTGGCATGAGCGTAGTGGCCGTGCGAGCCGCCGGACGGCGGAGGAGCCGCAGGCGACGACCGTCCGAGACGAGCCAATGAACTGGGACGTCGTGATCGGGCTGGAGGTGCACGCGCAGCTGTCCACGCGCTCGAAGATGTTCTGCGGCTGTCCGACGGCCTTCGGGGTGGCGCCGAACAGCCAGACGTGTCCGATCTGCCAGGGCATGCCCGGCGTGTTGCCGGTCGTCAACCGCCGCGCCGTCGAGTTCGCCGTGCGGACGGCGCTGGCGTTTGGCCTGCGCGTGAACGCGGCGTGCCGGTTCGCGCGCAAGCACTACTACTACCCGGACATGCCGAAGAACTTCCAGATCAGCCAGTACGAGGAGCCGCTGGCCGAGGACGGCGCGCTGGAGATCGACGCCGGCGCCGGCCCGCGCCGGATCGGCATCCAGCGCCTGCACCTCGAGGAGGACGTCGGCAAGCTCGTGCACGAGGGCGCCTTCGCCTCCGCCCAGGCGAGCCTCGTCGACTACAACCGCTCCGGCATGCCGCTCATGGAAACGGTCAGCCGGCCCGAGCTCTCCTCGCCGGAGGAGGCGACCGCGTACCTCAAGGCCTTCCGGGCCGTGCTCCTCTACCTGGGCGTGTGCGACGGCAACATGGAGGAGGGCTCGCTCCGGTGCGACGCCAACATCTCGCTGCGCCCCGCGGGCGCGAGCGAGCTCGGCACCAAGGTGGAGATCAAGAACCTGAACTCGTTCCGCAACGTGCAGCGGGCGCTCGAGTTCGAGATCGGACGCCAGGCCGAGGAGCTCGAGGCCGGCCGGCGCATCGTGCAGGAGACGCGGCTGTTCGATGCCGACCGCGGCGTGACGCGCTCGATGCGCTCCAAGGAGTACGCGCACGACTACCGGTACTTCCCGGAGCCGGACCTGGTCCCGCTGAAGCTGGACCCCGCGTGGGTCGACTCGATCCGCGCCGCCCTGCCGGAGCTGCCGCGGGCGCGGCGCCAGCGCTTCGTGAGCCGCTACGGGTTGCCGGCCTACGACGCGGAGATCCTGACCCAGTCGCGCGCGCTGGCGGACTACTACGAGGAGGCGGTGCGCGCGCATGACAATCCCAAGGCGCTGTCGAACTGGATCATGACCGACCTGCTGCGCGAGCTGGACGTCAACGACGAGAGCGCGGTGACGCGGTCGACCATTCCGCCCGCCAATCTGGCAGGACTCGTGGCGCACATCGACAATGGCATGATCAGCGGAAAGATGGCCAAGGACGTCTTCGCTGAAATGCTGCGCACAGGTCAGGACTGTGGAACCATCGTTCGGGTCAAGGGCCTGACCCAGCTCGCCGATGTCGGTGCGCTGGAGTCGCTGGTGGACCAGGCGATCGCCGCCAACCCGAAGGCGGTCGCCGACTTCAAGAGCGGCAAGGCGGTGGCGGCCAAGGCACTCGTGGGCCAGGTGATGAAGGCCAGCGGCGGCCGGGCCAACCCGGCCATGGTCGACCGTCTCGTCCAGCAGAAACTGTCGGGGATCTGAGCGACGCGGATATAATCAAAGCGCCCGTCATGATTGAGCTTCACCGTGTTTGGAAGATCTACGCGGTCGGGCCGGTGAAGGTCCCCGCGCTGTCCGATGTCTCCTTCCGGGTCGCCAAGGGCGAGTTCGTCACGCTGTGCGGTCCCAGCGGAAGCGGCAAGACGACCCTGATGCGGCTGCTCTACCGCGAGGACGTGCCGAGCGAGGGCGAGGTCGAGGTCCTCGGCGAAGAGCTGACGATGCTCACCCGCAAGCAGGTCGCCGCCCTGCGGCGCTCGATCGGCATCGTCTTCCAGGACGCCAAGCTGCTGCCCGGCCGCACCGTCTACGAGAACGTGGCGTTCGTGCTGCGGGTGCTGGGCACGCCGCGCCGGGAGATCACCGGACGCGTCTTCGACGCCCTCCGCGCCGTCGGTCTCTCGTCGCGCGCCCAGGCCTATCCCGCCCAGCTCTCGCAGGGCGAGTCTCAGCGGGCCGCGCTGGCCCGGGCGATCGCGCGCAAGCCGCTGCTGCTCATCGCCGACGAGCCGACCGGCAGCCTCGACGAGGGCATGGCCGCCGAGGTCCTCGACATCATCAAGGACATCTGGGCGGGCGGCACCACGGTGCTGTTCGCCACCCATCAGGCCGCGCTGGCGACGACGCTGCAGCGCCGCACGCTCAGCCTGCAGGGCGGGCGCCTGATCAAGGACGAGGGCTGAGGCCGCCGTGTTCGGCTTCCTCCTGGGCGAGGCGCTGCGCGACCTCCGCCGCGCCGGGCGGGTGGCGGTCAGCGCCATCCTGCTGATCTCGCTCTCGCTCGCCGCGCTCGGCGCGTTCTGGCTGCTGTCCTCCAACCTCGGCCAGGCCGTGGACCAGTTCCGTGAGCGGGTGAAGATCATCGTCTACCTCAAGCGCGAGCCCCCGACGAACGAATCCACCGCGCTGGTCGAACGCGTCCGCCGCATGCCGGGCGTCGCGGCGGTGCGCTACGTCGGCAAGATCGAGGCGCTCGGCACGCTCAAGCAGGTGCTGGGCAAGGACGCCGCCGTCGCCGACTCGCTGCCGCAGAACCCGCTGCCCGCGTCGCTGGAGATCACGCCGACCGCTGAGGGCGCCACCCTGGACGGGGCGCGCTCGCTGGTGACCCGCCTGGCGGCGCTGCCGGAGACCGACGAGGTCGGCGGCGGCCTCGACTGGATGGACCGCTTCGCCCAGGGCCAGCGCCTCCTGTGGCTCTTCGGCCTCGCCGTGGGCGCGGTGCTGGCCGGCGCGGCGATCCTCACCGTGGCCACGGCGACGGCGCTGGTGCTGCATGCCCGCCGCGACGAGATGGAGATCATGCGGCTGGTCGGCGCTCCTGAGTACGTCGTGCGGCTGCCGCTGCTGATGCAGGGGATGATGCAGGGTCTCATCGGCGCCGTGCTGGCCATCTGGGTGCTGATCGGCTGCTACGCGATCCTGGGCCCGCGCGTCGAGCCGCTCGTGACCGAGACGCTCGGCATCCCGCGGCTGACGTTCCTGCGCCCGCTCAACGTCGTCTCGCTGATGATCGCCGGCACGCTGCTCGGTGGGCTGGGGGGCTGGATGGCGCGCGGGCGGACCGAGCCGTGAGGGCGGCCCGGCGCCTGGTCGCCGCCGTGGCGCTCCTCGCGCTGGCCGCGCCCGTCCTGGCCCAGACGCCCAGGAAGGACGACCCGATCCAGGCCGAGCAGCGCAAGCTGCGCCAGACGGAGCAGCAGCTCCGCGACGAAAAGCGCAAGGCAGCCGAGGCCCGGGCGCGGGAGACTTCCGTGCTGGCCGAACTGGAGCAGGTCGAGCAACGCCTAAGCGACAAGCACAAGGAGATCACGCGGCTGGATACGCGCATCACCCGGACCCTGGGCGAGGTGACGGGGCTGCGGGGCGAGATCCAGCAGCTCCAGAGGCAGCGGGCCGGCCAGGAGCTGGCGCTGAGCCGCCGGCTGCGGGCCATGTACAAAGTGCATGCCCAGGGCGGCGCGCTGCCGCTCCTGCTGTCCGGCGACGACCCCGTCGCCCGGGCGGTGGCCGTGCGTCACCTCACGAGCCTGGCCGCTCTAGACGCCCGCCTCATCCAGGAGTATCGTGGAACCTCAGACCGCTTGGACGACCGCCGGCGCCG
>JBGPZN010000102.1:0-9310 GCA_041493815.1 Methylomirabilia bacterium | reverse complement strand
CGAAGAGCACGGTGGCCAGCTGCGTCTTGTCGCCGAGCTCGGCCAGGAACACGCTGACAAAGACCGCCACGTACGCTTTCATCACGCCTCGGCAGGGGAACGATCAGGACTGCTCTCAGCAGTGTATGCCCGGGCGGGGCTGGTCGGGAGCCGGGGGCCGGATCGCTGGCGCGGCCGCCGCGCCGGAGCCGTCGCCGACGATCCGGCGAACCAGCTCGAGCAGGTCGTACGAGGAGAATGGCTTGGCGAGGAAGCCGGCGGCGCCCTCGTCGAGCACGAGGCGGCGCGTGGCCGCCGCCCCGTAGCCGGTGACCATGATCACCGGCGTCTGGATGGCCAGCGCCGCTCTGAGGACGTCGAGGCCGTCACCGTCGGGGAGCTGGCGATCGACGATGGCCAGCACCGGTCGAGGGGTGCGGGCCAGGACGCTCAGCGCCGTCTCGCGGCTGCCGGCGGTCACCACGTTCCATCCGCGACGGCGCAGCAGTCGCTCGCAGGTGGCGGCCAGGTCGCGCTCGTCGTCGACGACCAGGATCGTTTGGATCATGCGCCGCGCGCCACCCCCGCCATGGCCCGCACGAAGTCCGACTCCGTGACGATGCCGATCAGGCGGCCTTCGTCCACGACGGGCAGCGCGCCGATCTTGTGATCCAGCATGAGCCGCGCGGCCTCGGCGATCGGCCGGTCCGGATCCACGACGATCACCGCCGCCGACATCACCCCGCCCACGGTGAGCCGGGACAGCAGATAGTTGAGCTCCCACACCGACAGGCTGGTCGCCGGCGAGGGCAGGTTCAGCCGGATGTCACGGTCGGTGACGATACCCACCACCCGCGCGTCGTCGACCACCACGAGGTGGCGGATGCGTTCCTCGGCCATCCGCTGGCGGGCCTGCAGCATCGGCGTGTCGGGATCGACCGTGATCGGCTTGGCGGTCATGAGGTCGCGCACTCGCATGGGTGAGCCTCCTACCCGGGGGCGGTGCGGGCGAGCAGGCGGTGCGCGAAGCCGAGGAGGTCCTCGGCCGCCGCCCACTCGCTCCGCGTCTCGGTGTCGAGTAGCAGATCGGGGCTGAGCGAGTATTCGTACTCGATCGCGAGGTCGGGCGCGGCCATGACCGCACCGCCGTGCGGGCGCGGGCGCCAGCGCACCGCACGCTCGCGATCGAGGCAGACCTCGGAGGGGCAGACCAGCTGAACTTCCGCGAAGGCGCCGACGAGCTGGCGGGCCAGCGCGCGCCACGCCCGGCGCGGCGCCGTCGCGTCGACCACCACCACCAGGCCGGTGTCGGCGAGTAGCTTGGCGGTGTACGCGAAGGCGCGATGGGCGATCTCGTCCTCGCGCTCCGCCGCCCAGGGGACCGTCAGGGCGAGCGCGCGCAGCGCGGCCCACTCGAGCATCGTCACGGCCACGCCCTCGGCCACCAGCCCCTCGGCCAGCCGCGAGGCCAGCGTCGTCTTGCCGCTCCCGGGCGGTCCGGTCAGCCAGACCACTGCCCCGCCGGGCGCCTGCGGGCGGCGTGTCGCCGGTCCCAGCGCCAGCGCGAGCGCGGCGATCCGCGCGGCCGCGGACGCGACGTCCTCGGCGGCCGTGTCGACGGTGAGTTCGGGCGACGGCGCGCGCTCGTACGCCACGTTGACCCCCGGCACGGTGGCGCCGGGCCTGGCGGCGCCGGCGTAGATGGCGCGCGGCGCGGCACCGGCCACGCGCGTCCGCTCCCGGGCCTCGGCGATCTCGCGCGGGCAGTCGAGCTGCACTTCGGCGAAGCGCGGGATCGATGCGCGCGCCAGGTCGCGCCAGGCTCGGCGGTGGGCGGTGGCGTCGACGATGACCGGCACGCCGACGCCGGTCAGTGACACGGCCGTGAACACGAGCGAGCGATAGACGATCTCGCGCTCGGTCTCGGTGTACGCGGGATGCGGCGTGACCACCGTGCGTATCGCGTCGAGCTCCAGGAGCGCGACCGGCTGACCCGCCTCGGCCAGGCGGGCGGCCGCGGCCCGGGCCACGGTGGACTTGCCGCTGCCCGGCAGGCCGGTGATCCAGATCGCCCAGCTCACCGCGCGACTCCGCAGAGCCAGGACACGTCGGCCGGGTCGAAGCGCGTGAGCCGCGTCAGCGAGCTCGCCAGGTGGGCGAGGTCTGCCCGCAAGGTGCCGGGCAGGTCCGGATACCAGCGGGGATGGGCCAGGACCAGCGCGCGGAAGGCCAGGAACGGCGGCAGCGTCTCGAGCAGCTCGTAGTCGCGGCTGGCCTCGATGTACGTCGCGAGGAAGTCGTGGAAGAGGCTGCGGAAGGGCTCGGCCACGCCGCGCTCGCCGCGCCGGGCCGCCTTGCGCATGCCGAAGAACAGATAGTTGATGGCGAGGGCCGCCACGTCGTCGGCCGGCTCGCCCCACTCGCCGCGGCTGCGGTCGAGGACGCTGAAGTCCGTTCCCTCGCCGAACAGGATGTTCCACGGATGAAAGTCGCCGTGGGTACGGGACAGCCGGTGAGCGCGGTCGCGCAGGCGCCAGCGCCAGTGAACCATCGCGACCTCGAGCGCCTCGCACGCCGCCGGCGGCAGCGCGGGCCACGGGTGCGGATAGCTGTCGAGGATGCCCATCACACACTCGCCGTGGCCGACGAGCTCGCGGATGCGCCGCGCGTAGAGCGTCGGCTCGTCACGCTTGGTGGCGTGCGCCTCGGCCAGGAAGCGGGCCAGCGCGCGCACGCGCCTGGAGTCGAGCGGATCGAGCGTCCCGTCCAGCAGCCGGTCCAGGTCCAGCCAGTAGAGATGGCCGTCGGCCTTCTCGACCAGCTGGAAGAAATCGACCGCGTCGCCGGCCGACACCATCTCCCCCGAGGCCCGCACGAAGCCGACGTCCACGCTGCGGACGTGGCGGGGAAAGTCGTTGTAGGCGGCGTGGCCGTAGAGCGCCTGCCAGGCGCGGTCGGCCGGGTAGTCGTGACCAAAGCCCTGGGCGGGCCGCGTGCGGCTCACGACCAGGGCACGCCGCTGCCCCCCCACCCGGCACTCGACCTCGAACGGTGTGCCGTAGCCGAAGGCCTTGGGATCGTCGACCACGTCGCCCCCGAGCGCGCGCAGCGCGAGCACCTCGACCCGCTCGCCGAACACCCCGGCAAGGTACTCGTCGAGCCTGGCCGGCTCGAGCGCGACGTTCACGTTAGCGCCCTCGCACCGTCAGGACCGGGCACGCCGCCGTGGCCGCCACCCGCGCCGCCACGCTGCCGAGGAAGAAGCGCGCCATCCCGGTGCGGCCGTGGGTGCCCATGACGATGAGGGTGGCCCGCTGCCGCTTGGCGGCGCGCACGATCTGCTCGTGGGCCACGCCCTCGAGCAGCATCCCCCGCGCGCGCACGCGCGCCGTCTTCGCCTTGGCGAGCAGGCGGTCCAGCTGTTTTTGCGCCCAGGCGCGGGCCGACTTGCTCATCTGTTCGTAGACGGACGGTGAGAGGTAGCCCTCGCTCGCGCCCGCGGCCGGGATCACCGGCGCCAGGACGTGAACCAGGAGCAGCTCGCTGCGGGTCTGCCGCGCCTCGGCGACGGCCCGCGCGAACGCCGGGGTCGACGCCTTCGAAAAATCGGTGGGGTGGAGGGTTCGACCGCTCATCGCACGGATTCCTCCTTGGCGGCCGGCGCCGCATCGACGATGTGGGGCTCGCGGATCATGAAGACCGGCACCGGAGCGCGACGGAGCACGGCCTCGGCCACCGAGCCGAAGAGGAGGCGTCCGATACCGGTGCGCCCGTGCGTCGCCATGGCGATGAGGTCGGCGCCGCTCTCCCTGGCGCCGTCGAGGATTTCCTCCGCGGGGCGGCCGCGCCGGATCGCCCAGGCCGTGTCGACGCCCTGCGAGCGAAGCGCCGCCGCGATGGGGGCCAGATACTCTTCGGCCGCCTGGCGGCGGGCCTCGACGTCGTCGACGACGACGTGCTGCGTGCCGTCGATGACCTGTGGCGGCATCGGCTCCAGCACGTGCAGGAGGAGGACGGTCATGTCGAGTGGGCCCGCGATCTGCAGGAGGAAGCGCAGCACCGCCTCGCAGGCCGTCGAGCCGTCGAGGGCGACCAGCACTCGCTTGTGGCTATACATTGGCAATCTCCTTGGCAGACGGAGCCCCCATGAAGGGCGTGTCGAGCGGCGCGCCGTCGGGGCGAATCAGGAGAATCGGCACCGCGGTCGCGCGCAGCACGCTCTCGGCGACACTGCCGAGCACGAGCCGGCTCACCCCGCTGCGGCCATGGCTCGACATCACGATGAGGTCGGCGTGACGGTAGCGGGCGGCCTCGACAATCGCCTCGACCGCGGGACCATACCACGCCGAGATCTCGACGTCGCGGACACCGGCCGCCGTTACCCGCGCCCGGGCGGCCGCCAGGTATTCCTGGGCCTCGCGCATCACGTCCACCTGCGCCTGGATCGGATCCGCCATCGGCAGCGTGTGGGCCTGGGCGGCGCGCAGCAGCACCAGCCTGGCCCCCGCCTCGCGCGCCAGATCCACGGCGGGCGTCAGCGCGGCCTCGGCGACGATCGAACCGTCGAGCGGAACGAGGATCGTCTTCACCTTCATGGCCTGTCTCCCTCGTCGAACCGGGTAGTGGTCATCATCGGCGTCGAGACTTGGCAACCTCTGTGCCACCCCAAGAGGCGAGCGAATACGGCAAGTTACAAAGCGACGCCGGCCGGGCCGGGTGGGGCGACCTCGCCTCGCTGGGACGCCTCGACCCCAGCAAGCCAGCGATCCACGAAGCTCGCGAGTGTGGGCCGGCCGGCGTCCTCGAACTCGTACCGGGCCCGGACGATCGGCCGGCTCACCCCGAGCAGTCGCGCGAGGTCCACCGGCGTCGCCGCCACCACGACGTCGGCGTCGCTGCGCTCGATGGTGGCGCGGAGAGCCTGGACCTGCTCGGGGCTGTAGCCGACCGCCGGCAGCACCGCGCCGATGTGCGGGTACCGGGCGAACGTTCCCGCCATCTCCCCGACCGTGAACGGCCTGGGATCGACGATGGCGGCCGCCCCGGCCGCCGTGGCGGCAACGAACCCCGCGCCGTACGGCATCGAGCCGTGCGTGATCGTCGGACCGTCTTCGACGACCAGCACCCGGCGGCCGCGCACGAGCTCGGGCGTGTCCAGGCGCACCGCCAGGGCCGCCCGGACGATCGGGGCCCGCGGGTTCACGCGGGCCACGGTCGCCTCCGCGCGGGCGATCTGGGCGGGGGACGCCGTGTTGACCTTGCTGACGATGGCGACGTCGGCCATGCGCAGCACGGCCTCGCCGGGGTGATAGCCGGCGGCGTCGTCGGGACGGAGCGCGTCGACGACCACGAGGTGCAGATCGGGGCGGACGAACGGGAAGTCGTTGTTGCCGCCGTCCCAGACCAGCACGTCCGCCTCCGCGCTGGCGCGGGCGAGGATCTCCGCGTAGTCCACGCCGGCGAAGACGACGTGGCCGGCCGCCAGGTGCGGCTCGTACTCCTCGCGCTCCTCGATGGTGCAGCCGGCGGTGTCGAGATCGGCCGTGGTGGCGAAGCGCTGGACTCGTTGCCGCTCAAGGTCGCTGTACGGCATCGGGTGGCGGACGACCGCGACGCGACGGCCGCCCGCGCGCAGTCGCCCGGCGAGCCAGCGGGCGATGGGGGACTTGCCGCAGCCTGTGCGGACCGCGGAGACCGCCACGACCGGCACCGGCGCCCGCAGCATCGTGCGCTCTGGCCCGAGCAGCGTGAAGTCAGCGCCCAGGGCCAGCGCCCGGGACGCCAGCGTCATGACGTGGGCGTGCGTGACGTCGCTGTAGGCGAACACGACGAGCGTGACGCGCTCGCGGCGGCAGATCGCCTCGAGGTCCGCTTCGTCCTCGATCGGGATGCCGTGCGGATAGCGCGGGCCGGCCAGGGCCGGCGGGTAGCGGCGGTGCGCGATCCCCGGGATCTGCGTCGCCGTGAAGGCGACGACCACCGAGGAGGGATCGTCGCGATAGATGACGTTGAAGTTGTGGAAGTCGCGGCCGGCCGCTCCCAGCAGGACGACGCGTCGAGGCGGAGTCATGCACGGTGCTCGTGCACCGGCGATGCCAGGCGGGAATGCCCGACAAGTCACGGTGATGCCGCACACTCGGTGGGGAGGCGACGCCGCAGTGACGCGCGGGTGAGGCCGCCGCGCCTCACGCCCGTCGATGCCGACGTCGTGGTCGCCGAGAACGGCGCGGTCCTGCCCTATCCGGCCGAGGACGCGATCCTGGACGAAGGGCCGGCGCCGCCGCCGCGGCTGATCGCCGCGCTGGACCGGCACGCGATCCCCTTCCAGGTCGGTCGCGTGATCGCCACGGGCTCACGGTCTTGCGGAGGCTGCGCGCCCTGCGCGGGCTGCCGCACTGGATCGTGCTCGACGAGGCGCACGACTCGCTGCACGAGGCCGGCGTGCCCGATGACGCCGCCGGCCTCGACGCCAAGGGCTTCTGCCTCGTCACCTACCGACCGAGCGGCCTGCGGGCCTCGGTGCTCGACGCGATCGACCTGTTCGTTTTCGAGCGCACGACGGCGGTCGCCGAGCTGGCGTTCCTCCGCGCGGGCGACGGCGGCGTCTCCTTCGTGGCGCCCCCGCGCCGCTGACCGGCCTCGTGGCCGGGCTCATCGAGCCGTGAGAAACGGGTGGGGCCGGGCGCCCGGTCCCGTCGAGGTCACGCGCTTCCTCGGAGGCCCCCAGCCTCGTGGGTCCGTGCGTGACCGTGTTCGGGTCGGCGCGGTTCAAGGAGGACTACCCCTACTACGCGGCGGCGCGCGAGATCGGACACGGCCTCGCCGAGCTCGGCTTGACGGTGGTGACCGGGGGCGGGCCCGGCATCATGGAGGCGGCCAACCGCGGCGCCCGCGAGGCGCGGGGCCGCTCGATCGGCTGTAACATCGAGCTGCCGGTGGAGCAGACGCCCGACGCGTACCTCGACCGCTGGATCACCTTCCGCCACTTCTTCGTGCGCAAGGTCATGCTGGTGAAGTACTCGTACGCGGCCGTGCGCGACATCGCCATCCCGACCTTCGGCCTGCGCTATCGGGTCCCGCGCCGCCGGTGGCTGCTGAGCGAATGACGGGCGACCGCCAGTCCCCGACCGCGCTCCATCGCGTCCTCGGCCTGACGGAAGTCACCGCCGGCGGCGTGGGAATCATCATCGGTGCCGGGATCTACGTCCTCCTCGGGGCCGCCACCGCCCATGCCGGCCCCGTCGTGTGGCTCGCGTTTCTCCTCGCCGCGGTGCTGAGCGTGCTGACCGGTCTCAGCTACGCCGAGCTCACCTCGATGTTCCCGAGCGCCGCCGGCGAATACGAGTACACGCGGCACGCGCTGCCGGAGTGGGTCGCGTTCGTCGTGGGCTGGACGATGATCATGGGGCTCGTCGTGGCGGCGGCCACGGTGTCCATCGGCTTCGCGCGCTACCTCGGCCATTTCGTCGACGTCGACGCCCGGGTGGCGGCGCTCGGTCTCTTGACGGTCGTGTCGGTGGTGGCGATGGCCGGGATCAAGCAGTCGGCCCGGCTGACGGTCGCCCTGAGCACCGTCCAGGTCGGCGGGCTCGTCCTCGTCGTGCTGATCGGGCTGCCGCACGTGGGCGACGTGGATCTGCTGGCCGGGGCCGGGGTCGGCGGGGTGCTCGGGGCCGCGGCGCTGGTGTTCTTCGCCTTCATCGGCTTCGACGAGGTGATCACGCTCGCCGAAGAGACCCGCGATCCGACGCGGACCGTCCCGCGCGCGCTCCTGCTGGCACTCGGGCTGTCGGCCATCCTCTATGTTGCCGTGGCCATCGCCGCCGTGAGCGTGCTCGGGGCCGCCGCGCTGGCGGCGTCGCCGCGCCCGCTCGCCGACGTCATGGCCCACGTGCTCGGCAACCGGGGGGCGACCGTGGTGGCGGCGATTGCCGTCATGACCACGACCAACACCACGCTGCTGGCCCTCACCGCGGCCTCGCGCGTGCTGTACGGGATGGCCAGGGCCGGGGCGATGCCGCGACGCTTCGCGGACGTCCACGCGCGGCGGAGGACGCCGGGGCGCGCCATCCTGGCGGTGGCGCTGGTCGCCGCCGCCTTCGCCGGGCTCGGCGACTTTGTCGTGATCGCCGCCGTCACGGATTTCGCCGTGTACGTCGTGTTCCTCGCCGTCAACGGCACGGTGATCGTGCTGCGGCGCACGCGCCCCGAGATCCCACGTCCGTTCGCCGTCGCGGGGGCCGTCGGCGGCGTACCGGTGCTGCCGATCCTCGGATTCGGGTCGGTGGCGCTCATGATGACGCAGCTGCCGCCGATCGCCATCGCGCTGGGGACGGCGCTCGGTGCCGTCGGTCTGGCGGCGGGATGGCTGATCCGGTCGCGCCGCTGATCCGGCACCGAGCTCGCGATCGCCGCCTACTTCGCCGGCCGCATTCGTTCCGCGTACTTCACCATGATGTCGCCCATCGCTTTCATCATCTCGCCCCGCATCGCCATCATCTCGGCCTGCTGCTTCGGGTCACCGCCCGTCATGGGCATCATCATGCCGCCGCCCATCATGCCGCCACCCATGCCGCCCATCGGACCCGCGTGTTCCATCATCTGGCGGCACATCTGCATCATCTGCGGCGAGGGCCGGCCCTGCGGGTCCGCCCCGGGCTGCTGCGCCGACACCGGCGCGCCCGACACGAGCACCAGCACCGCGACCACCACGTACGCCACGCTTCTCGTCATCTCGGACCTCCTCTGGTCAGGGGGCTGCCGCCGCCCGGCTCACCCGAGCTCCGGCTCGCCCCCCGCCTCTTTCTTGGTATCGGGCAGCTGGACCATGGTGGCCTCGGTCAGGAGCAGCAGGCTGGCCACCGACACGGCGTTCTCGAGCGCCACGCGCACGACCTTCGTCGGATCGATGATGCCGGACTCGACGAGGTCCACCCACACCTTGCGGCCGGCGTCGAACCCGAGCGCGCCGGCGCCGTCGCGCATGCGGGCGACGACCACGCCGCCGTCGACGGCGGAGTTCTCGGCGATCTGGCGCGTCGGCGCTTCCAGGGCGCGCCTGAGGATCTGCAGGCCCGTCCGCTCGTCGCCCTCGGTCTTGGCCTCCTCGCGCTCGACCGCCTCGATCGCGCGCAGGAGCGCCAGCCCGCCGCCCGGCACGATACCCTCGGCCACGGCCGCCTTGGTGGCGTTGATCGCGTCCTCGAGCGCCTCCTTGCGGCTCTTCATCTCGGCCTCCGACGGGGCGCCGACCCGGATGACGGCGACGCCGCCCGACAGCTTGGCCAGCCGCTCCTCGAGCTTCTCCCGGTCGTAGTCGCTGGTGGTCTTG
>JBGPZN010000313.1:0-4410 GCA_041493815.1 Methylomirabilia bacterium | reverse complement strand
GCGCGGCGGCGGGCCCCTGTCGGTCGACCGCGCCATCGGTCTGGAGCCGGCGGACCCCGCGGCCCGCTGACGCGATGGACCCGGCGGCGTCCCCGCGGCCGGCGCTGCCCGCCTGGCGGCGCCTGGCCGTCCGCCTGGCGGTGGCGTTCGCCGCGCTGACCTTCCTCAGCGTGGCCATCGTCGGCGTGATGGTACGGGCCCGGCAGAAGGCCGAGCTGCAAGACGCCGTCGGCACCCAGCTGCTCAACATCGCGCGAGTCGCCGTGCTGCTGGTGGATCCCGCCCAGCACGCCGAGATCCAGCGCGCGCCGAGGGCCGACTCACCCGCCTATCGGAAGCTGCGCGCCCGCCTGGCCGACGTCCAGCGCGAGGTGTTGCTGACGACGCCCATCCGCACGCTGGTCGAGTACGACCGGGCCGGGCGCCGGGCGCGCGTCGTCGTCACCAGCGAGGACGCCGAGCGGCCGGGCGAGTGGTATGCGCTGGCCCCCGAGCTGATCGATCCGATCGCGTGGAGCCTCGAGGACGGCGTGGCCCGCTACACGGGCGCCTACCGCAACGCGAAGGGCACCTGGATCAGCGCGGTCGCGCCGATCGTCGACGCCCAGGGGCGGGCGGTGGCCCTGCTGAGCGTCGACTACCAGGTCGACGTCTTCCTCGATCGCTTGCACGAGCTCGACGTCACGATCCTGCAGGGCTCGGCGGCCGCCGCCGTGTCGGCGCTGCTGCTGGGCCTGCTCTTCGCGCGCCAGCTTACCCGGCCCATCAGCGCGCTCACCGGCGCCGTGGCCCGGGTGGCGGGCGGCGACCTCTCACAGTCGCTGCCGGTACGCTCGGGCGACGAGGTCGGCGTGCTCACGCGTGCGTTCAACGAGATGGTCGAAGGGCTGCGCCAGCGCGACTTCATCCGCAACGCGTTCGGCCGCTACGTGTCGCCCGAGGTGGCCAAGACCCTGCTGGAGTCGCCCGACGGGCTGCGCCTGGGCGGCCACAAGCGCGAGATCACCGTGTTGATGTCCGACCTGCGCGGCTACACACGCTTCGCCGAGCACGGCGACCCCGCCGGCGTCATGGCGGTCCTCAACGACTACCTGGGGCACATGGCCGACATCGTCATCGCGCACGGCGGCACGATCAACGAGTTCATCGGCGACGCGATCTTCGCGGTGTTCGGCGCGCCGGTGGAGCACCCCGACCACGCCGAGCGGGCGGCGGCGACCGCGCTGGCCATGCAGCTCGCCAACGACGCCCTGAACCGCTCGAACGCCGAGCGGGGACGGCCGAGCTTCGAGATGGGCATCGGGCTGCACACGGGCGAGGCGGTCGTGGGCAACATCGGCTCCGAGCAGCGGGCGAAGTACGCGGTCGTCGGCGCCGCCGTCAACCTGGCCGCGCGCGTCGAGGGCTGCACGGTCGGCGGTCAGATCCTCATGACGGCCGCGACGGCCGAGCGTCTGACCGACCTGGCCGAGGTGGCGCCGCCGATCTCGGTCGAGCTGAAAGGCCTGACGGCGCCGGTCGCGCTCTACGAGCTGCGCGGGCTGAGCGGCCGCTTCGCCCAGCGCCTGCCCGAGGCCGACGGCGCCACGGTGATCGAGGTCCACCTGCCCGTCGTCGGCGCCATCATCGAGGACAAGCGCGTGCACGCCGACGCGTTCACCGGCACCGCCCATCGCCTGGGCCGCCGGTCGCTGGAGGCGGCGGTGAGCGCCGACCTGGCCACCCTCACCAACGTTCGGCTGAGGCTGACCTATCCCGACCCGACCCGCGAGTCCGGCGACGTGTACGGCAAGGTCACCGGGACGGTCACGCGGGACGGGGCGCGGCTGACGCGCATCCACCTGACCTCGGTCGACGCCGTGGACCAGGCCGTCCTGGCCCAGCTCCTGGAGGGTGCCTCCGCACCGGGCAGCCCGGCCGCGGTGTCCTATACTTCGGAGGCACCACGATGAGCCAGCCCACGCGCATCCTGATCCTCGGCGGCGGTTTCGGGGGCGTCTACACGGCGCTCACGCTCGAGAAGGCGCTCAAGGCCGAGATCCGCGGTGGCGAGGTGGAGGTGGGCCTGGTCAGCCGCGAGAACTACATCGTCTTCCAGCCGATGCTTCCGGAGGTCATCTCGGGCAGCATCGGCGTGCTGGACGTGATCACGCCGATCCGCCGCCTGTGCCCCAACACCAACCTCTACACGCGCACGATCGAGTCGATCGACCTCAAGCATCGCAGCGTGCAGTCCGCAGCCGGGTTCGGCAGCCGCCAGCACCACCTGCACTTCGACCACCTGGTGGTGGCGCTTGGCAACGTGACGTCGTTCGCCGGCTCCCCCGGCCTGGCCGAGTACGCGCTGCCGTTCAAGTATCTGGGCGACGCGCTGACCCTGCGCAACCGCCTCATCCACACGCTGGAGGAGGCCGACATCGAGCAGGACCGCGAGCTGCGGCGCTCACTGCTGACGTTCGTGGTGGCGGGCGGCGGCTTCTCGGGCGTGGAGGCGGTGGCCGAGTTGAACGACTTCGTGCGCGGTGCCGCCAAGAGCTTCCGCAACGTCCGGCCCGAGGAGATCAGGGTCGTGCTGCTGCACGCCGGCGGCCTGATCCTGCCCGAGCTGCCCAGGTCGCTGGCCGAGTTTGCCCAGACGCTCCTGATGAAGCGCGGCGTGGAGATCCGTCTCGACACGCGGCTGAGCGGCGCGACCGTGGACATGGCGCTGCTCGAGGATGGTGACCGCATCGCCACCCGCACGCTGGTCAGCACGGTGCCGTCCGGCCCCAATCCACTGGTGGCCATGCTGCCGGTGAAGAAGGAGCGCGGGCGGATCCTCGTCGACGCCAATCTCGAGGTGCCGGAGTATCCAGGACTGTGGGCGGTCGGCGACTGCGCGGCGATCCGCGACGCCAAGACCGGCGACTTCTGCCCGCCCACCGCCCAGCACGCGACGCGCGAGGCCACCTGCGCCGCGCAGAACATCGTCGCCGCGCTGAAGGGGACGCCCAAGAAGGCGTTCATGTTCACCGCGCTCGGCAAGATGGGCGCGCTCGGACGCCGCTCGGCGGTGGCGGAGATCTTCGGCGTCAAGCTGTCGGGCTTCCTGGCCTGGTGGCTGTGGCGGACGATCTACCTCATGAAGCTGCCCGGCCTCGACCGCAAGATCCGGGTGGCGACCGACTGGACGCTCGATCTGATCCTGCCGCCCGACATCGTGCAGCTCAAGACCGACCGCGCGCTCGGCGTGCGCCGCGAGTACTTCGAGCCGGGCCAGGTGATCTTCCGCGAGGGCGACCGCGGCGACTGGCTCTACGTCGTCACCGAGGGCGAGGTCGAGGTCCTCAAGACCGTCCCCGGCCGCGGCGAGCAGCCGGTCCGCCGGCTCGGCGTGGGCGAGTGCTTCGGCGAGATCGCGCTCGTGAGCGACATGGCGCGCTCGGCGACGGTGCGCGCGGTGTCGGCCACCAACGTGCTGGCCGTCGACCGCGAAGCCTTCCAGGCGATGTTCGCGAGCCTGCCGCCGCTGAAGGGCTTCTTCGAGCAGCTCATCGCCTCCCGGAACGGCTGAGGCGATGAGCGCCCGCCTGACCTGCCAGGATACGATCGCTCTGCTGCTGGAGTACCTCGACGCCACGCTCGACGCCGAGGTCGTCGCGCAGCTGGAAGCCCACCTGGCCGAGTGCGAGCCGTGCCGCGCCTACCTGGCGACCTACCGCCGAACGGTCGGCGTCGTCGGCGAGGCGGGCAAGGCGCCCATGCCGGACGAGCTGCGGCGCCGCCTCGAGATCTTCCTGCTCGAGCGGCTACGCCGCTGACCGGCACGGGCGCCTCACTCCCACGTCGGGCCGTGGTGCTCGGCGTCCTCGGCATGCTCGTCGTGGCCGGTGGATGTCGCTCGGCATCCGAACGGTTCCTCGGGCTCGCCGCCGGCCGGAGCCTGCGGGCCGAGGTCGTGACGGGGGCCGGCTTTCGACACCTGGTCTTGTCGCCCGAGCGCCCGGCCGGGCCGACTCTGCACGTGTACCTCGACGGCGATGGCGTGCCGTGGCTCGGCGGCTACCCCGCCGTCGATCCGACGCCCCGCGATCCTCTCGTGCTGGATCTGATCGCGCTCGATCCCGCGCCGGCCATCTACCTGGGGCGGCCCTGCTACCACGGCCTGGGCGGCGAGCCGGCCTGCTCGCCGGCGCTGTGGACGTCGGCGCGCTACTCCGAGGCGGTGGTGGAGAGCATGGCGACGGCGGCCCGCCGGGTTCTCGAGGCCCGAGGTGCCGCACGGGTCGTCTGGCTCGGTTACAGTGGCGGCGGCGCCTTGGCCGTCCTGCTGGCCGCGCGAGTGGCGGAGACCGTCGCCGTGATCACGGTGGCGGCGAACCTGGATGTCGACGCCTGGGCCGATCAGCAGCGCTCGTCACGCCTGGTCGG
>JBGPZN010000528.1:0-2607 GCA_041493815.1 Methylomirabilia bacterium | reverse complement strand
TCCTCGCGGTCGCGAACGGCGAGCAGATCGAGGTAGTCGGAAACGTCGGCGCCCCCGACGAGGAGCCAGTGATCCGGCGCGGTTTCAACCAGGGGCAAGAGCGCCACCAGGTGCCCGGTGCCGTCGACGACGCGGTGCAGCCCGAGCCGTCGGCCCTCGCCGAACACGCCCACCCATTCGCGCTGCCACGTCCAGGCGAGGAACGGCGAGCGCAGCCGGGACTCGGCGTGCAACGCGTCCCAGGCGTCGGGGCCGACCGCCTCCAGGCTGTCGTGGACGTCGGTCTTCACAGGGCTAGGGTTCTGATCCGCCGGCGGCGTCGACCGATTCCGCGCTTCCCTCGCCCGGCCCCGGCCCCTCGGCGCCCCCCTCGCCCTCGGCCATGGCCTCGTCCATGGCCGAGTCGAAGTCGTCGCCGAGGTCGTCGCCGAACTCACGCCCCATCTTCTTCATGAACCGGGCGACGCTGGCGGGATCGTTCTCGTCGATGTCTCCGGCCGACGCGGAATCGGCCAGGGATTCCAGGCGGGCCTCCTCGCTCTTGACGGTCGCAAACCGTGACATCAGACGGGAGAGGCTGGTGCCGCCGCAGCGCGGGCACGCCGGCGAGGCCGCCGCCGACAGGCTCCGGACGAGCAGGCTGACACGGCGCCGACAGTCGGCGCACTCGTACTCGTAGATCGGCATGTCGCACGCGATTCTAGCAGGGCCACGGCGCTCGTGCCACGCTGGCCCAGTGCAGCCCACGTGTCGGCGTCGACGTCACGCTGTCAGGCCGACGACACGCCCGCGCGTCAAATGCGCGTTCTTCCCGAGGCGCAGCGCGGCATCCGAGTTGCTGCCTGGGCCGCGAACCTTCGCCGGAGGACAACGATGAGCGCCCCCCAACCCGCCGACAACCGCGAGCACCGGCTCATCGAAGCCGTCGTGTCGCTGGCCAAGTCGTTCCGCGAGGAGCGCGACCGGCTGGCGCGGCGCCTCAGCCAGCTCGAGCGCGAGATCGACGCGCTGGGGGTCAGGCTCGATCAGCACCAGCCCGAGTTCCCCGGAACAGCCCTTCCAGTCTCGAAGCCGCCCGTTCCCAGTCGAACGCGGTCGTGACGTGCGCCGCCCCGGCGGCCGCCAGCCGCGCCCGTAGCGCCTCATCGGTCGCCAGCCGGGCCAGCGCCGCCGCCAGGGCCTCCACGTCCCGCCGGGGAGCGACCAGCGCGGTGTCACCGTCCCGGGCGTAGTCGCGGCAGCCGCCGTTGTCATAGGTCACCAGCGCCGCGCCGCACGCCATCGCTTCCATGGGCGGCATCCCGAGCCCCTCGTCCCACGAGGGGCACAGGTAGATGTCGCAGCCGCTGTAGAGCGCGGCCAGCGCGCCCTGCGGCGGGTTGGCGTGGAACTCGTCGTAGGCCAGCGCCTGACGCGGCGGCCTCACGCCGAAGCCCACCAGGCGGAGGGCCGGCACTCGCGCCTTGACCCGTGCCACCGCCGCCAGGCCGTCGGCCACGCCCTTCCATGCGTACTCGTGGTGGAGCATCAGCACGCGCGGCCGCGACGTCGTCACCTCGACCGGCACGCGGTGAAACAGCGCGCGATCGACCGGCGTCACCACCACCTCCGCCTCGCTGCCGAACCGCTGGCGCATGACGTCGCGCAGCCACGTCGAGATCACGATCTTCGCCAGCGGCAACCGATACGTCGCGTCCACCACCGCCGGCTCACCGTGATACAGACTCTCGTAGTGCTGCACCAGATAGAACTTCGCCCCACACCGCCCCGGCGCGGCGGCGACGATCCCCGCCGACTGCCACGCCGTCGCGACGACGACATCGCCGTCCGGTAGCGCCGCTGCTGACCAGCGGCTGACCCAGCGAAGGCGCGGACGGAAGCGCGGCATCCAATTGGGCACGCCGCCGCGCGCGTTCCGCCACACCGCGGCCAACGGACCTGCTGCCGGCACGACCAACGTGACGTCGTGCCCGAGCCCCGCTAGCCGATCGGCGTAGGTCAGGATCGCGCGCACGCCGCCCGCGATCCGTACGTGCGGAGCGAGAAACGTGATCCTCAGACTGGTGACCGTCGCCGAGCGCGGTGAGGGCGCCGCCCTCACCGCACGCGCGAGGCGCATCAGATGGCCATTGAGACTTGACCCGTACGGCGGTAGGCGGCGGGGTCGAGGACGACGTTGATGCACCAGACGTCGTTGGAGTTGAGCGCGCGCTCGAGCGCGGGGCCGATTTCTTTGGGCTCTCGTATCAGCACGCCTCGGCCGCCGAGGGCTTCGACCATGAGGTCGAAGCGTGTGGTCGGCAGCGACGTCGCGACGGCGCGTTCTTCGCCGAAGAACGACCGCTGCGGGTTGCGGATCTGGCCCCAGCCGGCGTCGTTGCCGATGATGCAGGTCAGCGGCAGGCGGAAGCGCACGGCCGTTTCCATCTCCATGCCGTTCAGGCCGAACGCGCCGTCGCCGGCGATCAGCAGGACGCGACGGTCGGGCTGCAACAGTTTGGCGGCAATCGCAAACGAGGGGCCGACGCCGAGACAGCCGAAGGGGCCGGGGTCGAGCCACTGGCCGGGGCGATGTAGACGCACGATCTTCGAAGCGCAACCCACCAC
>JBGPZN010000499.1:0-2820 GCA_041493815.1 Methylomirabilia bacterium | reverse complement strand
GCAAGCTCCAGCGCGAGCCGTCGGGTCTTCGGATGGTCGGGGAACTGGCCCTTGAGCTTGCGCCAGGCGGCTTCCGTGTCCTTGGGGCGCGACAGGCGCTTGGCGATCTGCGCGGCGTCGTAGAGCTCGTCCGCCGTCGGCGCTAGCGCCGCGGTGATGAGCCGTCGGGCCTCCGGCGCCTGCTCGTGGTTCGGGTTGGCGGCGACGAACGCGCGCAGGTCGGCAGCACCGCCCCGCTGGTCGCCGTCGTTCATCTTGATCCAGCCCAGCAGGAACTGCGCGTCGGGAACCAGCTTGGAGCTGGGATACCTCGTCGCGAAGGTGGTGAGCAGCGGCTGCGCCTCGCTGGCGCGCTTGAGCTCGACGAGCCCGCGCGCGAGCTCCAGCGTGGCAGCCGGCGCCTGAGCGTGCTCGGGCCAGGTGGTGAGGAAGTCGCCCAGCGCGGTGACCGCGGGCTCCGGCTGCTTGAGCTCCAGATCGCTCCTGGCGACGCCGTACAGCGCGTCGGGGGCCAGCGGCGAGGCGGCGTCGGTGCGCACGATCTCGTCGTACGCGGTCCGGGCCTCGGCGAATCGCTTGAGGCGGAACAGCGCCTCCGCCTGCCAGAGCTTGGCCTCGAGCACCTCGGCCGGCGCCGTCAGCCCGCCGGGCGCGCGCGTGAACGCCTCCAGCGCCGATTGGGGATCGTTCAGGGCCAGGCGCGCCTTGCCGAGCATCATCGTGGCGCGCGGCAGCCGCCGATCGCTCGGATACTGCGCGACGAAGCGCTCCAGCGTGCGGCGGGCCACCGGGTAGAAGCCGTCGGCCAGCGCGCGCTCGCCAACCAGGAACAGACGATCGGCCTCGTCGAGCGCCGACACCGGGGCCACCGCGATCACCAGGACCAGGAGCGCAGCGAGGGCTATGACCATCGCCAGGCAGCGCTTCATGTCACCGAGCGTAGCACGGCCATAGTAAAGTCAGGGCGTGCGATTGTGCGTGTTCGATCTCGATCACACCCTCGTCCACACCCCGCTGGACCTGGCGGGGATGGCCCTCGACATGCGCGCGCTGCTGGAGACGCGCTGCGGGCCGCTGCCGGCCCGGCCGGACCGCTACCGGGTGGGCGAGCTGATCCACTGGTGCCAGGCCCACGCGCCGGACGTGGAGAAGCCGCTGTGGGAGATCGCGCTCGACCACGAGCGGCGGGCCATGGCCATCGCCTCGCTCATGCCCGGCGCCCGCGAGGCGATCGAGGGCGCCCGGGCCGCGGGCTTCGCGACCGCGGTGTGGACGAACAACGCCCGCGAGGTCTCGGCGAGCGCGCTGGAGCGCTTCGACCTGCTCTCCGTGCTCGACCTCGTGGTCACGCGCGACGAGATGCGTGCGCTCAAGCCCGATCCCGACGGCTGGCGCGTCATCGCCGAGCACTTCGGCACCCACCACGACGCGGTGGTCGTCGGCGACTCCTGGGTCGACGGCGTCGCCGCGGCCGCGGCCGGCGTCGCCTTCGTCGCCTACCGCGCGAGGGAAGCCGATCTCACCCGCTGGAACATCACGCCCGTCGCCCACCTCACCGACCTCGCCGCGCTGCCCCAGTGGCTCCACGCGCGTGTTCGAAACGGGTCATGACGGCCACGAACGAATCCCGTTGGGGGGCGGTGGGGGGAGCGGCGGTCGCTCCCCTCGCCCGCTAATGGACCTGTTCGACCATGCGGCCAGCGCGGCCCCGCCACCCCCCGGGCCGCTGGCCGACCGCATGCGCCCGCGCTCGCTCGACGACGTCGTCGGCCAGGAGCACCTGCTCGGCCCCGGGCGCGTGCTGCGCGCGGCGATCGAGCGCGGCGAGCTGCACTCGATGATCCTGTGGGGCCCGCCGGGCTCGGGCAAGACCACGCTGGCCTCGCTGATGGCCCACGTGGCCGGCGCCCGCTTCGTCGCGTTCTCCGCGGTGCTGTCCGGCGTCAAGGAGATCCGCCAGGTCGTCGCCGAGGCGGAGGCCGAGCGCGGGCGGCGGCGCCAGCGGACGATCCTGTTCGTCGACGAGATTCATCGCTTCAATCGCGGCCAGCAGGACGCCTTCCTGCCTCACGTCGAGAAGGGCACGATCGTGCTCGTCGGCGCCACGACCGAGAACCCGTCGTTCGAGGTGAACTCGGCCCTGCTGTCACGCTGCCGCGTGTACGTGCTGCGGGCGCTTACCGAGGACGACCTGGTGGCGATCATGCGGCGCGCGCTGGCCGACGGAGAACGCGGCCTGGCGGCGCTCTCTCCCGACGTTTCCGACGAGGCGCTCCGGCTCATCGCGCGGCTAGCCAACGGGGACGCCCGCTCGGCGCTGAACATCCTGGAGCTGGCGATGCAGATGGCGCCAGCTGCCGAGCGCCGGGCGGTGAGCGAGGCGGCGATCCGCGAGGCCGCCCAGCGCAAGACGCTGCTCTACGACAAGAGCGGGGAGGAGCACTACAACCTCATCTCGGCGCTGCACAAGTCGCTGCGCGACTCCGACGCCGACGCCGCGCTCTACTGGATGACCCGGATGCTCGACTCCGGGGAGGATCCGCTCTACGTCGGCCGCCGGCTCGTACGCTTCGCGTCCGAGGACATCGGCAACGCCGATCCGCGGGCCCTCACGCTCACCCTCGCCGCCAAGGAGGCGTACGACTTCCTCGGCTCGCCGGAGGGCGAGCTGGCGCTGGCCCAGGCGACGCTCTACCTGGCGCTGGCGCCCAAGTCGAACGCCGCCTACGTGGCGTTCAACGAGGCCAAGGCCGACGTGCAGGAGCGCCCGGCCGAGCCGGTTCCGTTGCACATCCGCAACGCCCCGACCGGGCTGATGCG
>JBGPZN010000525.1:0-2617 GCA_041493815.1 Methylomirabilia bacterium | reverse complement strand
GTGGCCCCGGCCAGCAGCATCGGCAGCAGCACGAGGACGGCAACGGCGACCGCGTCGGCGCGGCGTTGGCTCAGCGGCGCGAGCGTGACGGTCACCGTGCGCCGACTGTACGACCTGCCGTGGGGAGCGTCAAACTTCGCGAGTCAGGTCTTCGCGCGTCAGGTCTTGCCGTCGCCGGGTGACTGAAAGCAGTCGAGCCACAGCTCGGCCGGCATCTTGACCCCCGCGAAGTTGTTGCCTCCGAGCCCACCGGCGGCTCCCGCCCGGTCCATCGCCTGACGGGCCTGCTGGTAGGCGGACGCAATCTCGGGAGTCACGCCGGTCCGGCAGATGCTCTTCGCCGAGTCGTAGTACCGCCTGAGCTCGTCCTGGAACCCGTCGGTCGGACCGACCGCGGCAAGCTGCAGCGCGCCCAGCACGCCCATGGTGCGAAACCAGCCGCCCACTGTCATTTCCTGTCGCTCCGCTGACGCGGAAACCACGAATCCATCTCAGCGGTTCCCGCGTTGTAACAGATAGGGTACGCGCGATGCCACGGCGCGACCCAGGAGGTCTGGCGATGCGCCGCATCTGGACCGCTCTGCTGGCTCCCCTGCTCCTGACCTCCACCGCGCTGGCCGGGCCCGCCTACGCGCCGGAAACGCTGGACTATTATTTCCGCCTCGAGTGGCAGGTCGTCGAGTCCGGCCGGGGCCCGGTGCTCGAAGGCTTCGTCTACAACAAGTCCAACATGGGGACGGACCGCGTGCTGTTGCGCATCGACGAGCTCGGCGCCACCGGCAACGTCATCGGCTCGAAGACGACCTGGGTGCTGGGTGGTGTCCCCGCCAACAACCGCACGTGGTTCCAGTCCCGCGTGCCGCAGGCGGCGAAGTATCGCGTCGAGATCGTCGCGTTCGACTGGGTCGGGCGGGGCGGCGCCAGCGGCATGTAGCCGCGCTTTGACACACCGGGACCCGACGACCTAGAGTATGGCTCACTCGATCGGCGTGGGAGGGCGCATGTCTGGAGTCGTCGGCTGGAGCCTCGCCGGGGTCGTGTCGCTCCTCGCACTCGTCGGCGCCCCGCGGCCCGCGCACGCCCAGGCGCAGGCGGGTCCGGCCTACGTCACCCGCGTCGTCGACGGTGACACGCTCTACGCCGAGCTGGGCGGGCGGCTCGAGGCCGTGCGGTACCTCGGCGTCAACACGCCTCGGATCGAGCACCCCACCTACGGTACCGAGCCCTACGCCACGATCGCGCGCGAGGCCAACCGCCGGCTGGTCGAGGGCAAGTGGGTGCGTCTCGTGTTCGAGGGCTCGACGCGCGACCGCCACGGCCGGCTGCTGGCCTACGTGTGGTCGGGCAGCACCTTCGTGAACGCGGCCCTCGTGCACTACGGCTACGGCGAGACGGCCACCGCGTCGACCGCCGGTTACGCGGCGTACTTTCGCACGCTCGAAGAGGGCGCGCGGCGGGATGCGCGCGGAATCTGGCGCGATCGGGACGCGCAGACCTATCACCGGCCGCGGCCCACCGAGCTCGCGGCCGACGCCGGCGAGCACGAGGACCGCGCGCCGACCGGCTCCGGCGGCCGCGTGTTCTCGGCGCCGGCGCCGTTCCTGCCGTCCGTGCCGAGCTCGTCGTCGTCCGGCTCCTCCGTCGGGGTGCCGGGCGGCCCGGTGGCGCCGGCGCCTCGCATGGGTTCGCCCTCCTCCGGCGCGCCGCGCGGCTCGATCCGGTATTGAGCGCGCTCACCGCCTGAGCAGATAGGGCACGTCGGCGACCACGGTGTTGCGCCGGAACAGCAGCGCGCCCTTGACCAGCAGCGCGGTCTGGTTGTGGAGCACGTGCTGCCACCAGTGCCGTGGCAGGAACTCGGGCAGGACGATCGTCACCATCTGCTCGTCGCCGTGCGCCTGGATCTGATCGAGGTAATCCAGGAGCGGCCGCAGCAGCGAGCGGTACGGCGAGCTCAGCACGACGAGCGGTACGCCGAGGCCC
Organism: Methylomirabilia bacterium; assembly: GCA_041493815.1. GTDB lineage: Bacteria > Methylomirabilota > Methylomirabilia > Rokubacteriales > CSP1-6 > AR5. The sequence goes on along the minus strand of JBGPZN010000525.1, from coordinate 634 downwards.
CACGTGGTCCACTTCTCCTCGACCCGGGCCGTGCGGGCGGGATCGGTCTCGACGAAGACGCCGCGCACCGCTGCCGTCGGCGCCAGGGTCTTCGCGTATTGCACCGCCCGCACGACGCCGCGGTGAACGTCACCGACGAGGATCAGCACGGTGTGCTGGAACTCGGGGGGACCCTCCAGGCCTTCGAGCGAGAGCTCGACGGCGACCTCTTCGTAGTGGCGGTGCATGACGAAGAAGATCCCGACCAGGATCGGGACGACGAGTACCACGATCCACGCGCCCTCGACGAACTTCGTGACGGCGAGGGTGAGCAGGACGATCGCGGTCACCACTGCGCCAATTCCGTTGACCCACACCCGCCAGCGCCAGCCCTTTTCCCGCAGCCGCAGCCAGCGGCGCACCATGCCGCTCTGCGAGATCGTGAACGACATGAAGACCCCGACCGCGTACAGCGGGAGCAGCGCGTGCGTGTTGCCCCCGAACACCACGATCAGGAGGACGGCGAACCCGCTCAGGATCAGGATCCCGTTCGAGAACACCAGCCGGTCGCCCTGGTTCGCGAACTGCCGGGGGACGAACCGGTCCCGAGCCAGGATGGACGACAGGCGCGGAAAGTCGGCGTACGAGGTGTTGG
>JBGPZN010000139.1:0-8105 GCA_041493815.1 Methylomirabilia bacterium | reverse complement strand
CGCATGTCGCCGTAGAGGGGCACGCTCTCCGGCAGGTAGCCGATGCGCCGGCGCACCTCCATCGACTCGCGGAAGACGTCGTACCCCGCGACCCGGGCCGAGCCGCCGGTGGCGGGCATGAAGCAGGCCAGGATGCGCATCGTCGTCGTCTTGCCGGAGCCGTTGGGGCCGAGGAAGCCGACGATCTCACCCGGCGCCACCGCGAACGACACGTCGCGGATGGCGGTGAAGGAACCGTAGCGCTTGGTCAGGTTTTGGACTTCGATCATAGTCGGCCGAACCGAGGGGCTATTATACGCACCGGGGGCGATCTTGCCACCCTGATCGGCGGCAACCCTCTAAGAGCGCTCTCACAATCGGCGGCTCACCCGGGCGGGGCGACCACGGGCATGATCGCCACGAGCCAGTCGGGCACCGCGATCATCTTGCTGGTGGCGGGGTCCCAGCAGGCGTGCAGCGTGGCGCCGGTGGCCACCGCCTCCCCCGCCTCGTTGCGGATGTCGTAGCCGAAGCGAAAGCTGGCCCGGCGGCGCTCGCTCACCCAGCAGCGGACGTCGAGCAGGTCATCGAGCCGGGCCGGCCGCACGTAGCGGACCGTGGCCTCCACCACCGGCAGGTGGACCTTCTGGTCCACCTCCGAGATCGGCAGCCCCTGCTGCCGCAAGAACTCGACCCGCCCCACCTCGAAGTACGTCAGGTAGTTCCCGTAGTACACGACCCTCATGCAATCGGTTTCTTGATAGCGCACGCGGATCTTCGCCGACGCGATCACGGACTAGAGGTACTGGCCGTAACGAATTTTTTCGACCACCCCGCGGACGCGCTTGTAGGCGTCGATCGAGACGAGCAGGTCGTCGGTCGAGACGGGGCCCGGCTCGACACCCTCGGCGGCGCGGTGGACCTTGGTCTCGAGTGCCCGGCGGATGATCTCCGAGATGTCGGCGCCGCTCATGCCGCCCATGACGGGCAGGATCTTGCGGTAGTCGATCGTCTCGAACAGTGGCCGCCCGGCGTTGCGCTCGGTGCGCGCCTTCATCAGCTCGAGGATCTCCCGCTGGGCGTCGGCGTCGGGCAGCACAATCTCGACCAGGTGGTCGAGGCGGCCGGGCGCCACCAGCTCGGCGTCGATGGCATCGGTCCGGCTGGTGGCGCCGACGACCAGCACCCGGCCGGTCGGCGTCAGGCCGTCGAGCTTCTCGCACAGCGCGGCGACGAGGCGGGCGCTGGCCTCGCGGGCGGCGGGCGGCGGCAGCAGATGCTCGAGCGACAGCGCCTCGGCCTCGTCGAGGAAGAGCACCGCGCGCCCCTCGGTGCCGGCGATGCGGAGGATCTCCTGCAGCAGCTCGCCGGTGTTGGCGCCGAACTTCGACGTGAGGTTCATGAGCTTGACGTGAAAGAAGATCGCGCCGGCGGCGGTGGCGAGGGCCTTGGCCAGCTTGAACTTGCCGGTGCCGGGCGGACCGTAGAGCAGGATGCCCTTGGGCGGCGCGACGCCCCACTGCGCGTACGATTCCGGATTGCTGAGGGCCAGCGCGAATCCCCGCAGCAGGGTCTTGGCATTCTGCAGGCCGCCGACCTCCTCGAAGGTGACGCTCGGGTGGATCTCGGTCTCCACACGGCCGGTGAGGTCGCCGAACTTCTCGCCGAGCTTGGAGAAGACGTCCTCCAGGCGCCGCTGCAGCGCCCACTGCAGATCGTCGGCCGGCAGGCGCGACATCAAATGTGCGGGCGGCGGGCGGGCGGGCCCTCGACGCCGCCCTTGTCGAAGACGCGGTCCTCGATCAGCACCGGCGCCTTGGCGCGCATGGCCAGCGCGATGGCGTCGGAGGGCCGCGAGTCGAGCGCCAGCTCGCCGCCGCTGCCGCTCAGGTGCAGCGTCGCGTAGTAGATGTCGTCGCGCAGGTCAGTGATCACCACGCGGCTCACCGACACCTTGAGACGCCCCAGCAGCGTGAGGACGAGATCGTGGGTGAGCGGGCGGGGCGGCGTGACGCCGTGCAGGGGCACCGCGATGCCGGTCGCCTCGGCGAGGCCGATCGCCATCGCGAGCTGCCGGCGATCGCGCTTGCCCTGCAGCAGCACCGAGTGCACCTGCGTGCGGGGATCGACGACGACCGCGACGACCTCCACCTCCTGCGGTCCGTGCGCCGGCGGCGCCAGCTCGGGCGCGCGGCCGGGCGCGAGGTCGGCGCGGCCGGGCGCGCCCACGATCACCAGCACCATCAGGGCGCCCCCTGCGATCCGCGTCGTCGCTCTCATGCGCCACGTCCTTTCGCCCTCTCCTTCCGGGGCCGCGCCGGTTGCCAGTATATATGCGCGCCCCTCGCACCTCAGCCGGCGCATTTTCAGGCGCGGCGACCCGCCACGGCCCTGGCCGGGGCCAGTCGCAGCGAGACCAGGCAGCCGACGAGCAACAGCGCCGTGAGCGCCGCCCACATGGCGCCGTAGCCGGCCGCGTTCGCGACCCAGCCGAACGTGAAGGCGCCGGCCGTCGAGCCGGTGAGGAACATCGCGCTGAAGATGCCGACGACGGCGGCGCGGCGCTCGTCCGGCGTGGCGTCGGTCACCAGCGCGGCCAGTCCGGGATAGAGGAAGCCGTGGGCGGCGCCGGCCAGGAGCCCGGCCACGAACAGCGCCGGCAGCACGGGCGTGGCGCTCGTGCGCGTCACCAGCGCGCCGAGCAGCGCCAGCACGCCGGTGGCCGCGACCTGCACGAACATCGAGGGCACGATGACCGCCCGCCGGCCGTGCGTGTCGATCAGCCGGCCGCCGGCGACGCGGACCGCGATCGCCGCCAGCGAGTAGGCGGTGTAGAACAGCGAGAGCGTCGTGACGCCGAGGTCCTCGGCGAAGGTCGGCAGGAAGGCGAAGACCGTGCCCGACCCGAGCCCGAAGAACATCGTCACGAACATGTGGCGGTGCAGGACGTCCTCCAGCGCGGCCCGCACGGCGCCCGGCGCCAGCCGCAACGGCACGCCGACCCCGCGCGGCGCCTCTCGCACCGGCCACACGAGCGCGAAGGTGCCCAGGCCCAGAACCGCCGAGAGCACGAAGAGGGCGCGGAAGCCGACGGTGCGGATGATCCACTCGCCGATGAGCGGGGCCACGGCGGTGGACACGAAGCCGGAGACCCCGTAGATACCGAGCGCCCATCCCCGCTCGGCGGGCGGGATGATGTCCAGCACGTAGGAGAAGCTCGCCACGAAGAACATGGAGAAGCCGACGCCCTGCAGCGCGCGGACCACGGCCAGGAGCGGCACGCCGCCGGGCGCCGCCGCCAGCAGCGAGGCCGCCACGGTCAGGCCGATGCCGATCAGCATGAAGGGCCGCCGCCCGATGACGTCCACCCAGGGACCGATGAGCGGCTGGCACACGATGCCGACGCCGCTGTACACCCCCATCACCATCCCGATCTCGATCTCGTTGCCGCCGAGCTGCTGGATGTAGAGCGGCAACAGCACGAAGCCGTTCAGACCGAGGAAGAAAAAGAAGTTGGTGACGGTCGCCCGGACGAAGGGCGTGGGCGATAGAATGGACCGCACTGCCGATGAGTATCGCATGCTGACCACCGACGCTCTGCACGCCGCCGTCGACGGTGACGGCGACGACCGGGTGCTCACGCTCGACGGCGCGTTGCAGGGGCTGCCCGACACGGCGCATGGCGGCAGCGTGCTGGCCCTCTTCGATCTCGTGGCGGCGCCCGGTGGCCCGCGCCGGCTCGAGGGCCACTACCTCAAGCGCGTGCCCCTCGGCGTGCCGCTGCGCCTGCGCACGCGCCGCGGGCCCGACGGCTGCCACCTGGAGCTGTCCGAGCGCGACGCCGTGCTGGTGCGTGGCCGGGTGGCGGCCGTCGCCCCGCCGGAAGGCACCCCGAGCGGCGCCGTCGTTGCACCGCCGGCCGACGACGCGATGGCGCTGCCGATCTCGCGCACCTGCTTCGCCTGCGGCGTCGACAACGCGCTCGGGCTTCACGCGCGCCTGCGCGCCGACGCCGACGCCGTGGGCGGCACCTGGACGCCGCGGCCCGGCTTCGCCGACGCCGGCGGCCGGCTGGCGCCGGTGGCGCTCACGACGCTGCTCGACGAAGCCGCGTTCTGGCTGGGCGCGCTGGCCACCGGCGAGGCCGGCATGACGACCGAGCTGCGCGTGACGCTGCACGCGGAGGCCGCCGCCGGCTCGCCGATCACCGTGGCCGGCGCCCGCGCCGCGGTCCGGCCGCGCGCCGACGATCCGCGCTATACCGACACCACGCTGACCGCGCGGGACGCCGACGGCCGGCTCGTGGCCAGCGCCGCCATCACCTTCGTGGCGGTGCGCGGCGCCGCGCGCCGGCTGGTGACCGGCATGCTCGCCATCAACGCGCCCGAGCTGCTGCGGCGCGTCTTCCCGAGCTACACGCCCGCCGCCTGAGCCTTCGTCACGCGTGCGCGATCGTGCTCCTCGCCACCCAGACGCGGTGCCGCAACGCCTGGAAAGGGGCGGTCGCGGCAACGTGACCGGCACGCCGGTGTCGAGGCTGCATCGCGGGTGTCGGCCTGGCATCAGACGCGACACGGCACCGACGTGGCCGTCTTCGGGGATCCCTGCTCTCACGGGGATTTGCGCCCTGGCCCTCCTCTTGCGTAGCGCCTTGGGCACTATTGCAGCGGTCTGACGAAACATGTCACGGCCGCGCGCTCCAGAACGCAGCAGAGTCAGAACGCCACCGCAGACTCGCCGCGGCCGGTGGCGGCAAGGAGGGCACGCGATGAGTGAAGCGTTGGATCTCACGATCGCACGTGTGGAGCGCCTCGAGCGTGCTCAGCGCCGCTGGCGGCTCGTGGCGGCGGGGGCCGTCCTCGGCCTGGCCGCCGTCGCGTTGATGGGCCAGAAGCCAGCGCCCAGAATCGTCGAAGCCGAGCGCTTCATCCTGCGCGACGCGGCCGGTCGCGTGCGCGCCGAGCTGGTCGCCGACACCGAGCAGTCGGTGGCGCTGCGCTTCAGGGACGCCGACAGCATGCCGCGGCTGTCGATCGGCACCGAGAACGGCGCCTCCGTCCTCGTCCTCAACGAGCAAGGCGGAAAAGTTCGGGCGGGGCTGGTGACGCTCTCGCACGGCGCCCCCGCCCTCACGCTCTATGACCCCAACGGCAAGACGCGCGCGGAGCTCGCCCTCACCCGCGAGGGGGCGCCGGCGCTCACGATCACGGACCGCGACGGATTTCTCGCCTGGAAGACGCCCAACTAGCTTCTTCTCGTAAACCCCTGAACCTCTCAGCGAACCTCTCAACGGCGCGGGCGAGGCGTCGGGGAGGGGCAGGGGGGTCCGGCGACCACGAGGTTGGGGGTGCCGACCGTTTGCGGATTCCATACGGAGGGTCGCGCCTGTCCTTGTTGGAGTGAAACGGGTCGGCGGACCCCCCTGCCCCTCCCCGACGCCTCGCCCTCTCCGCTACGTCTCCGCTAAGCTTTCAGACCTTCGAGAAGAAGTACGCGCCGAACTTCGGCACGTCAATGCGGCTCAGCGGATTGACGCTGCGTGCCATGGTAAGGGCCGGGATGGGCTTCGACGGCGGAGGTCAGCGGAGGTCGCGGAAGAAGGTGCGGATGTCGGCGGCGAGGGCTTCGGGCTCCTCGAGGGCGGCGAAGTGGCCGCCGGACGGCATCGCGGTCCAGCGGCGGATGTCGTAGACGCGCTCGGCCCACGCCCGCGGCGGGTGCAGGATCTCGCGAGGGAACGAGGCATACGCCGTCGGCACCCGCACCGGCCGGCGCTCGGAAATCGGCCACGCGCTGTGCTGCCGCGCGTAGTAGGGCCAGAACGACGAGCCGATGGCGCCGGTGACCCAGTAGAGCATCACGTTGGTGAGCAGGACGTCCTTCGAAAAGCGCCGCTCGACGTCGCCGCCGCAGTCGCTCCACGCGCGGAACTTCTCCACGATCCACGCGGCCAGCCCTACCGGCGAGTCGGTCAGCCCGTAGGCCAGCGTCTGCGGCCGCGTGCCCTGGATCTGCATGTAGCCGGTCTCCTCGCGCATCCAGTGCGCGAGCTCCTCCAGGTAGGCCTTCTCCTCCGCGGTCGGCGCGGACGGCGGCGGCTGGTCGCGCCGCACGGCGAGCAGGTTGACGTGGATGCCGGCCAGGCGGTCGGGGTACGCCGCGCCCAGGCACGAGGTGATGAACGCGCCCCAATCGCCGCCCTGGGCGGCGAAGCGTCGATAGCCGAGCACGTCGGTCATCAGCTCTGCGAAGAGGTCGGCGATCTCGACGATGCCGAGCCGCGGCTGCCCCTCGCGGAACGACAGCGTGTAGCCGGGCAACGACGGCGCCACGACGGTGAAGGCGTCGGCGGGGTTGCCGCCGAACCGCGCGGGATCGGTCAGCATCGGCAGGATCCGCTCGAACTCCGCGATCGAGCCCGGCCAACCGTGCGACAGCAGCAGCGGCAGCGGGGCCGGGCCCACGCCCGGCTCGTGGACGAAGTGCAGGTCGATGCCGCCGAGCGGCACCGTGAACTGCCGCCAGCGGTTGAGCCGCGCCTCGTGGACGCGCCAGTCGTAGCGCTCCCGCCAGTACGCGACCAGCTCCTTCATGTAGGCCAGGCTGGTGCCGTGCGTCCAGCCGGCGTCGGCCGCCTCGTCGGGCCAGCGCACGCGCGCCAGCCGCGCGCGCAAATCGGTCAGCGTCTCGTCGGGCACGCGCAGCGCGAACGGCTGGGGGGTCACGCCGACGTCCCCCCGTTCAGCCACGCCTGCCAGTCGTCGGGCGTGAGGCCCACCGTCACCTTGCCGCCGTTGCGAACCAGCGGGGTGCGCAGCAGGCGCGGCTCGGAGAGCGCGCGGTCGAGCAGGCGCTGCGGCGAGTCGCCGGCCACGCGCAGCCCGAGCGCCTTGAACCGCGCGCCCTCGCGATCGATGAGCGCGGCGGGTCCGAAGCGCTCGGCGAAACGGCGCAGCTCGCCCTTGGCCGCCGGCCGCTCGGCGAGATCGACGAAGTGGATGGCGATGCGCCGCTCGGCGAAGAATCGCTGCGCCTTGCGGGTGGCCTGGCAGTCGCGGAAGCCGAAGACCTGGATGTTCACGAGGGTATTGTAGCGGGGCCGGCTAGCTCGGTCAGGGTCGCGCGAGCTCGCGTGCTTTCTCTTTCAGCGCTTCCCAGACTTCCAGCGGGACGTGGGGGCTGCCGACGGTGGTGGCGCGGCCGGTGTGAGGGCCGTGGTAGTCGGAGCCGCCGGTGGCGACGAGCCCGAGGCGCCGACACGTCTGCCGGTAGGCCTGGATCTGGGCGGCCGAGTGCTCCGGATAGAACGTCTCGATGCCGGCCAGGCCCGCCTCGACCAGCTCGGGGATGAGCGTGTCGCGATCGGCCAGGCCGGGATGCGCGAAGACCGGCACCCCGCCCGCCCGGCGGATCACCGCCACCGCCTCGACCGGCGTGAGCCGGCGCCGGGGGACATTGGCGGGGCCATTGGCGTGCAGCCAGCGATCGAACGCCTCGCGGACCGACTTCACGTAGCCGCGCTTGATCATCGCCTGGGCGACGTGCGGCCGTCCCGGCGAGCCCTCCTTGCAGATCGCGAAGACCTCCTCGGCGGTGAGCGGCAGGCCGAGCTCGGTCAGGCGCTCCACGATCCGGTGCACGCGCGCCGCGCGCTCGGCCCGCTGCTCGCGCAGGAAGTCCTGGAACCACTCGGCGCGCCAGTCGACGTAGTAGCCGAGGACGTGGATCTCCGAGCCCGGCACGTCGCAGTTGATCTCGAGGCCGGGCACGATCTCGATGCCGTGCGCCGTCGCCTCCTGCAGCGCCTCCGGCAGGCCCTCGGTCGAGTCGTGATCGGTCACCGCCAGCACGCGCACGCCGTGCCGCGCGGCCAGGCGCACCAGCTCACGGGGCACCAGCGCCCCATCCGAGGCGGTCGTGTGCGAGTGCAGGTCGACGCCGCCCGGCATCTAAAGTCGGCGCTCGGAGCGTGGCATCAGCGGCCCGCCTCGGTGAGATAGGTCAGGATGGTGCGGACGGCGTAACCGGTGGCGCCCTTTGGGGCGAGCGGCGTGTCTTTCTCGGTGAAGGCTGGGCCGGCGATGTCCAGGTGGGCCCACGACTTGTCTCCGGCGAATTCCTTGAGG
>JBGPZN010000130.1:0-8333 GCA_041493815.1 Methylomirabilia bacterium | reverse complement strand
GAGCACCGCCTGCTCGCTGGTGAGCGTGAGCGCGACGTCGACGAACTGCCCCGGCCACAGCGCGCTGTCCGCGTTGGGGAACGTGGCCTTGAGCTGGATCGTCCCCGTGGTGGGGTCGACGGTGTTGTTCATGAACGTCACCGCGCCCACGATGGTGCGCTGGCCCCCGTCGAGCACCGCCTCGACCTTGAGCGCGCCCGCGTCACGATACTTCTTGATGGCGGTGAGGTGGGGCTCGGGCACGGAGAACGACACGTAGATGGGTCGGATCTGCGCGATGACGACCAGCGGGTTGTCCTCGTTGGACTTCACCACGTTGCCGCCCTGGACCAGCAGGTTGCCGGTGCGGCCGTCCATGGGCGCCCGGATGCTGGTGTAGGCCAGCTGGAGCCGGGCCGTCTCCACGAGGGCCTCGTCGGCCTGAATCGCCGCGCGCCCGTTGTCGACCATGGCCTCCGCCGCGCGCGCCGAGGCCCGCGAGTTCTCCACCGCGGCGCGATCCGCCGCGACGGTGGCCTGCAGCGCGGCCAGGGCCGTGCGGACCTGGTCGTACTGCTCGCGCGCGACGAGCTCCTTCTGGACGAGGGTGGCGTAACGCTGCTCCTGGACGCGCGCGTTCTCGAACTGGGCGACGTCGCGCTCGAGGTTGGCCAGCGCCTGCGTCACCTCGGCCTGTCGCTGCGCGACGGCGGCCTCCATCTGGCGGAGCTGCGCCCGGTCCTTGACGACGTTGGCCTCCGCCTGCCGGAGCGCCGCCTGCAGAGGGCGCGGGTCGATCGTGAAGAGCAGGTCGCCGCGCTTGACCTCGTGGCCCTCGGTGAAGTGCGCCTGCTGGATCTGACCGGCGACCTGGGACTTGACGCCTACGGTCGTGTACGCCTGCACGTTGCCCACGGTCGTGACCTGGACCGGCACCAGCCGCTGCTCGGCCGTCGCCGCGCCGACCGGCACCGCGGGCGCCGGAGCCGGACGCGTCTGGGCCCCACCCGCCGGCGACTCCGAGCACCCGGCCACGCCGAGCAGGCTGGCGAGGAGCGCGGCCGCGAGCAGCATGCGGCTCACGCCTTCGCCGCCTCGGCGGCGGCATCGACCAGCGCCTCCAGCCCCTTGAGCACGCGCTGGCGGTCGTCCCCGGACATCCGCTGCAGCACCCGCTCGACGCCGCGCATCTGCAACCCGTGGAGCTCATGGACGAGAGCCCGACCCGCTCGGGTGAGCTCGAGGATGTAGACCCGCCGGTCGCCCGGATCGTCGGCCCGGGAGAGAAACTGCTTCTCCTCCAGACGGTCGACGATGTGCGTGACCGCCGGCAGGGTGACGCCGAAGGCCTTGGCGACGTCGCCCATGTGACAGCCGGCATTGTCGGCGACGTGGAAGAGGACCTGCGACTGCGCGTAGGTGAGGTCGAGCTCGGAGGCCCGCTGCCAGAGGAGCTGGCGAAACGTGGTGCTGCCGAGCGCATTCAGCAGGTCGAGGAGTCGCTGGGCCTCGGCGCTGCGCCGGCGGGCGCGCGAGGGAAGCATGGCGTCTTGATGATGCAGCCTCCTAATAGTTAAGTCAATTAACGTTCCTGTCCGGTCACCGGCAGCGGCTCTTCGTGATGCCGCTCAGCGTGAGGCGCGGGCGGCTTCGGCGGCGAGCGGGCGCCCGTCGAGCGAGTCGCGGAGGGCCACCGTCACCCGCAGCGCGCGCAGACCGTGCACCCCCTGCAGCTCCTCCAGCTCCAGCTCCTCGACCCCGGCCGCGACGTAGCCGAGGTGGCGCAGGTACTCCAGGTAGCCGCGATACTCCTGCGCCTCGGCCGGCTGTCCGTACACGACGGCGATCTTGCCCGGCTGGGTCACGCGCTCCGTCGTGCCCTTGATCAGGGCCTTGTCGATCCGCTTCTTGACGATCTCGTAGCGGATGTCGTACGCCCCGTCCACGTCGAAGCGCTTCTCGTCGAAGCGGAAGCGGATGGACAGCGGGGCGTGCTGCACCAGCACGAGGTGCGTGGCCTGCAGCGGCAACGGCAGCTCGCCGGCCAGCCGGTCGGCGCGCGCCGCGATGCCGCACACGACCATGAGCTGCCAGAGGCGCAGGCTCTTGAGGTACAGCGGGTCGAAGCCGCCGTCCGCCACGAGGGAGCCGCCGACGTAGATCTGGTGGTCCACCCCGTCGGTCTTCTGCTTCTCGAAGTAGTGGGGGAAGATCGACTGCGCCGCCTGCTCCTCCAGCTCCAGGTAGGTCGAGATCGCCTCGTTCAGCCGGGTGACGCTGTCCTCGAAGATCTTGCGCTGCCGATAGACGGTGCCGAGCTGCGGATCGAGCGCGTGACGGTACGCCGCCACCGGGGTGGCCACCGTCTCGCCGAAGCTCGCCAGGCGCTCCAGCAACGACTCGATCTCCGCTCGCAGAAACGTCACGATGCCGACCTCGTCGCCGGCGGCGAGGTGCTCGCGGATCTGCTCGGCGTGCTGCTCGATGCGATAGCGGAGCTGATCGAGCGCGGGCAGGCGGCGGGCCTGGTAGGCGGCCTCGACGACCTCGCGTCCCAGCCGCAGCTGGGTCAGCAGGTCGGCCTGGATCGCGAGCGCGCGCTGGACGGACGAACCGCGGATATCGGACAGCGCGTAGAGCGGATGGACCTGCTCGAAGACGATCGGCTCCAGCTCCGCTGCGGCCGGATCGCCGGCACGCTCCAGCCCGTCCAGCACGGCCTTGCGGAACCGCCACTCCACCACCGGGTGGATCGCGGTGAAGCGCTCCTTGATCTGCGTCTGGACCCGCGCGTTGAGCTCCTCCATGCTGCGCTGGACGGCCATGGAGAAGAGCGGCAGCACCTCGTGCAGCTTGGGCAGGTGCGAGGCGTCGAGGTCGTCCGGCCGCGGCGAGCCCAGCTCGAGCGTGCCGATGACGCGGTCCTGGTAGTGCAGTGGCGCGCACACGAACGTGCGGAGGCCGCTGGCCACCATCTGGTCCTCGACCGCCGTGCGCGAGCCGAGGGCGGCCAGATCGTCGACGATCACCGGCCGGCCCAGCGTCACCGCCCGCTCGTACACCGTGCCGGCGAACTCCGACTTCCGGTGGTGCACCGAGTCGGCGAAGATGCACGCGTGCTCGATGCGCGCGCCATAGTTGAGGATCAGCACGCGCTCGCCGTCGATGGCCGCCAGCCCCAACCGCAGCTCCGGTCGACGGAACAACGTGCGCAGCCGCTCTTGCAGCCCGGCGAAGCGCGTCTGCGACACGATGGACTCGCGGTCGATGAGGTCGCGCTTGAGCGCCGAGAGGACCTCCTGATCGGTGACCTCGATCGCCTTCAGGAACGTCACGCCGCGCAGCACGAAGCGGTCGGGCGGCAGCAGCGTCTCCAGATAGGGCGCGTCCAGCAGCCGCGCCTGCAGGTGCTCGCGAGCGTCGTCGGGCAGCGCCGGCAGCGTCCCCCGCGCCTCGACGTCGACGAACTGCCAGTCGAAGAGCAGCCGGAAGTGCCGGTCCAGGCCCGTGTCCCGATCGGAAACGGTCAGGATGAGCGGGTATTCCAGATCGACGGCCAGGCCATACAGCCGCCGCAGCACCAGCGCGTACGCATAGCCGCGCCGGATCGCCGCCACGAACGTCTCGTCGAGGTTGATGTGCCCCTTGAGCCGGCCGTCGTCGTGCATCAAGTCCCGGCGCATCGGCGGCGTCGCGTAGAAGCCCCGAAGCTGGAACGGAATCATGGCGGCGCCATAGCCCTGCTCCCAGAGGGCGGGCGCGAACTCGGCGCTCATGAGCACGTCCACCAGCTCCCGATGGCGCTCCAGCACCCCGGGGTCCGTGATGGGGCTCGCCAGGTCGGGCGCCCGGTGGATCTGCTCGCCCACCAGCCGCGCGATGGCGGCCCTGGCCGGGGACGCGTCGTGGGTCGTGCGGGTCCAGAAGTCGATCAGGGGAGCCAGACTGAACTCGGTCCGGAACGGAAACCCCCAGACGTCACCCCGCAGCGCCGCCTGGAGGTCCGACGTGCCCGAGCCCGCTATGAGCGCCTCGCCCTGTTCCCGCATGAGACTTCGATTGTATCAGTCCGACCCAACGCGAATCCCCTCGCCCGGTACCAGCCGCTGACGTACGCTGGCTCGATCGTCCCCTCGATGCCGGATCGTGAGCTCGCACCTCAAGCGGAGTACCGGCGACGCGCCGACCGACACCGCGAGCGCACGGCTACGGCCGGGCAGCGCGAGGAGTCGATCTCGCGGATCCGCCTCGGCGTCGCGCTGGCGGCGGCGCTGATCGCCTGGCTCGTGCTCGGCGCCGGCCGGTTGTCGGCGTGGTGGCTCGTGGGGCCGGCCGCCGCGTTCGCGGCTCTGCTCGTCGTCCACGCGCGCGTCCGCCGGCGCCGCCGCCGGGCGGAACGCGCAACGGCGTTCTACGAGCGCGGGCTGGCGCGCCTGGACGGGCAGTGGGCGGGTGCCGGCCGAACCGGAGCGCGCTTCCTCGATCCCCACCATCCCTACGCCGACGACCTCGACATCTTCGGCGAGGGCTCGCTGTACGAGCTGCTCTGCGGCGCCCGGACCATCATGGGCGAGGAGACGCTCGCCGCCTGGCTGCTGGCGCCGTCGGATCTCCGCTCGGTGCGCGCGCGCCAGGCGGCCGTGCAGGAGCTGACGCCGCGCCTCGACCTCCGAGAGGACCTGGCGGTCCTGGGCGAGGAGGTCGCCGCGACGGTTCGTCCCGACGCCCTCGTCGCCCTGACGACATCGGCCGTGCGCGCGGCCGGCACGCGCATTCGCCTGGGCGCGGTCGCGGTCTCCGCGGCGATGGCGGGGGCGGTCGCGTTGTGGTCAATCGGCTGGGCAACGCCGACGGTGGTGCTCGGCGCGCTGGCCCTGCAGGGCGTCGTTCACTGGCGGCTGCGGACGCGCGTGCAGGACGCCGAGCGGGCGGTGGCCGGGCACGGACCGGACCTCGATCTGCTGGCCACGGTGCTCGAACGGTTCGAGCGAGAGCCGCTCACCAGCTCGCCGCTCGTCCAGCTCCGCGAAGACCTGACGACGGAGGGCCAACGCCCCTCGCAGGCGGTCCGGCGCCTGCGCCTGCTGGTCGATCTCTTCGACTCCCGGCGCAACCAGTTCTTCGCGCCCGCCGCGCTGGTGACGATGTGGGAGGTGCACGGCGCGCTGGCGATCGAGGCCTGGCGCGCCCGGCACGGCGCCTCCGTCGTGGCGTGGCTCACGGCCGTCGGGCAGCTCGAAGCCCTGTGCTCGCTGGCGGGCTTCGCGTGGGAGCATCCGGCCGACGTCTATCCCATCGTCGACGAGGGCGAGGCACGCTTCGAGGCGGAGGGGCTCGGCCATCCGCTCATGCCGGAGGCCCGCTGCGTGCGCAACGACGTGGCGCTCGGCGGCGCCACGCGCGTCCTGATCGTCAGCGGCTCCAACATGTCGGGCAAGAGCACGCTGCTGCGCGCCGTGGGCGTCAACGCGGTGCTGGCGCTGGCCGGGGCGCCGGTACGGGCCACGCGGCTACGGCTCACGCGCGTCTGGGTCGGCGCCACCCTGCGCATCCGCGACTCGCTGCAGGAGGGCACCTCCCGATTCTACGCGGAGCTCGTCCGGCTGCGCGACCTCGTCCGCATCGCCGACGGCCCGATCCCGCTGCTGTTCCTCCTCGACGAGATCCTCCACGGCACCAACTCGCACGACCGGCGCCTCGGCGCCGCCGCCGTCGTGAGCGGCCTGGTGCAGCGGGGCGCCATCGGCCTCGTCACCACCCACGACCTGGCCCTGTCGGAGGTGGCGAACGATCCCGGCGTCCGCGCCGCCAACGTGCACTTCGAGGACCGGCTGCAGGACGGGCAGATGGTGTTCGACTACCGCATGCGCCCCGGTATCGTCCGGACGTCGAACGCCCTGGCGTTGATGCGCACGCTGGGGCTCTGGCCCGACGCCCCGCCGCCCTGACGGCCACGCCATCCGCGCCGGCGCCGGCAGTCCTCAGAATCCGCGGCTCAAGCCCGGCGGCGGCACCGTGACGATGATGTCGTTCACCACGTTGCGGACACCGGCGATCCCGACCACGAGGACCTCCGCCTTCCGGCTCTCCTCCGGCATGACCACGCTGCCCGAGAGCAACACGGCTCCGCCGCTCGAGGAGACGAAGAGCTGCCGCCCGGAGAGCGTCGGGTCGGCCATGAAGAGCGCACGGGCCTGGGCGACCACGCTCAGGTCGACGAACCCGGCTCTAGAGCCCTCGGTCGACTGGAATCGCTCCTCGCGGAGCATCTCCCGAAGGTGGCGCGCGCCCTCCTCGGCGGTCATCCGCTCGGTGTTGAGGACGAGGTCGTAGAGCAGCGGGTCGTCGACATCGACGTGGTAGAGGAATTTCACGCGCGCGGCTCGTTCACGGTCGGTCTGGCGCACGACGTCGAGCGCGGCCTCGGCCGTGAGCCCCTGCTGCTGCTCGATCCGGCGGGCACGGTCGTGCTCGGGCGCGTTCGTGCGCACGCGAAGCGCGTAGCGGACGTCCCGCAGCGCCAGCGTGGAGGAGAGCCCGGCCACGACGACGTTGTCGCTCGCCGCCATGTCGAACATGCTCGCCTCGACGAAGGCCTTGAAGCGCCGGTGGCTGTCGGTGAAGCGCTCCCAGAGCGACGGCTTCTCCTCGGCGTTGTGGCGAACCTCGGCGAGATCCGCGCCGAAGCGCTCGGCCGCCTTGGCGATGATCTCCCGGTCGGCGAACCCCCAGCCGAGAGACTCGGCCAGCCGCCGCCCAATCTCGTTGCCCAGGCTTCCCAAGGTCTCGGAAATGGCCACGATGCTCATCGCACACCTCCCCGGGGAGACGCGGACATCGCGAGGAGATCGATCGAAACCCGAAGAGCATGTCCGCGTCCTCACCCGCTCGGACGTTTGGGACAGGGAAAGTGTAGGCCCGGGCCCCCGGCAACTCAAGCACATCGCCCGGTCGGCGCCGTTGCGGGGCGCGACCGGCACGTCTATAGTTGCCCCGCCCCGGAACCCGGGGCGCGGACAGGTCAGGACCCACAGGAGACAGGCGATGGCCAAGGCGAGGAAGAAGGCAAAGAAGCTCACGGCCAAGAAGCAGTCGGTCAAGGACCTCGGCACGTCGAAGGCGAGGAGCGTGAAGGGCGGTGCCCTCGGCAGCGGCGACCGGCCGCGCGCGGTGAAGCTCACGTAGCTCCGGCGGCCCGACCCATGCGCGAGCCGAGCGTGATGCTGATCGCCATGCCCTGGCACGCGCTCGGGTTGCCGTCCATCCAGCTCGGCATCCTCGGCAGCGTCCTCGAGCAGGCCGGCATCGCGACCGAGGTCCGGTCGTTGATGCTCGCGTTCATGGAGCACTGCCTGGTGGAGACGGCCGCGCGACCCGAGGTGGAGCGGATCGAGCTCGCCGACTACAGGATGGTGGACGAGAAGAACTTTCCGCTCGGCCTCGGTGACTGGATCTTCGCCGTGCCGCCGTTCCGGGACGCTCCCGACCGCGACGCGCAGTATCTCGCGCACCTCCGCCAGCAGAACGTGCCGGAGCCGGAGGTGGCCGCGGCGCTCGCCATGCGCGCGCTGGTCCCGGCGTTCCTCGAACGCACCGCGGACGACGTTCTGGCGGCGGGGCCACGGGTCGTCGGGTTCAGCTCGACCTTCGGCCAGAACGTGCCCTCGCTCGTGCTGGCCAAGATGCTCAAGCAGCGCGACCCGTCGCTCACCATCGTCTTCGGCGGCGGGAACTGTGACGGGCCGATGGGCGCGGCCCTGCACCGGGCGTTTCCCTGGGTGGACGTGGTCGTGCGCGGCGAGGCCGAACGCGTCCTGCCCGACCTCGTTCGCGATCTCTTCGCGGGCCGGCGGATCCGCCCCGGCCCCGGCCTCTGCTACCGGGACGGCGACCGGCCGGTGGCGATTCCGCAGTCGGCCGCCGCCGGCGTGCCCATGGACGAGATCCCCACGCCGAGGTTCGATGAGTACTTCGAGCGGCTGGCGAAGACGACCTTCGCCACCGAGGTGATGCGACAGGTGCGGGTGCCCTACGAAACGTCCCGGGGGTGCTGGTGGGGGGCGAAGTCCCACTGCACGTTCTGCGGGCTCAACGGCACGACCATGGCCTTCCGCAGCAAGAGCGACGATCGCGTCGTCGAGGAGCTGACCGTGCTCGCGCAGCGTCACGAGCGGCTCGACTTCACGCTGGTCGACACCATTCTCGACATGCGGTACTTCCGCGACGTCCTCCCCCGGCTGCGGGACGCCGGCTACGACCTGAGCCTCTACTACGAAACCAAGTCGAACCTCCGGCGAGAGCAGGTGCGGCTCCTCCGCGAGGCCGGGGTCAATTTCCTGCAGCCGGGGATCGAG
>JBGPZN010000098.1:0-9427 GCA_041493815.1 Methylomirabilia bacterium | reverse complement strand
GGCGCATTTCCCTACGGCGCGCGCCGGGCGATCGCGTACGGCGACGGGTGGGTGCCCCACGCGCGCCGGCCCGCGTACGGCGACGTGCTCGGGATGCTGCCGGAGTTCCGCAAGATGGCGACGGCGGCCGGGCGCGACCCCGCGAGCATTCCCATCTCGGTCTTCGGGGTGGCCGAGGACCGGGAGCTGATCGAGCGCTATCGCGAGGCCGGCGTCGCCCGCCTGGTCTTCAATCTGCCGCCGAGCAAGGCCGAGGAGGTGCGGCCGATCCTTGACCGCTGCGCCTCACTGATTCGGTAGGGGACCGCCCACGAGGATGACCGTCGGCTCGATGCCGGCGAGCTTCACGGAGAGTCTCCACGGCCCCGGTCCGGCCTCGGCGAGCGGGAACCAGGCAAAGGTGTTGCCCTGGAGGTCGCTCTCGCTAGCGCCGACCGGCATCCCGACGCTCACCCCGGTGCCCACCCCGACCCCGCCGCGGCTGCCGAAGCTTGCGCCCCCGATGCCGATCCCGAAGCCGACCGGAGAGCCCGTCGTGACGGGCGGCGCCGTGTCGATGGCCAGGGCGCGCAGCTCCGTACCGTTGGCCTTGAGGATCTTTGCCTCCTCGACCCGGCGACCGCCGGTGTCGATCTCGATCCGGAGTCGGTCGGCCACGAGCTGGTATGCGGCGGAGACACGGGCGCCGGAGGGCTGCTGCGCCGGCGTGTACGGCAGGGTGGTGGCGGCACAGCCGGTGAGTGATAGGACCATTGCAGCGACGAGCCAGCGAGTCATCGTGCCGCCATCCGTGCAACCATCGTACCCGAGAACTGCAGAACGTCCTCGGCAGGGAAAAAAATTCCACTACCCGCGAAATGCGACCGCGACAGGGCTTGATCAGTGTGCGAGTCTATGGTCCAGGAGGTGCGGCGTTATGAAGAATCGACAGCTCGCGGCCCTGGCCCTCTGCGGTGGCCTTGGTGTGCTCTTCTCGGCTTGCGCGACGAAAGGCTTCGTCCGCGAGCAGGTAGGCACGACGGAGACGCGGATCACTTCGCGCGTCGACTCGACGGAGACGAAGCTGCGGGACACGTCGGATCGCACGACGTCCAACACGCAGGCGCTCGAGGCCGCCGGCCAGCGGCTGCAGACGCTCGACGGCAAGCTGGGTGAGGTGGGGTCGGTCGCCAGCGACGCGAAGGCGCTCGCGGGTGACGCGAAGAAGGACGCGGCCCAGGTCGCGTCGGCCCAGAAGGAGGCCGAGACGGCGTTCAACCAGCGCTTCGCCAACCGCAACAAGTACGCGATGGTGGAGACGAAGTCGGTCTTCTTCGACTTCAACAAGGCGGACCTGAAGGACGAGGGCATCAACGAGCTGGAAGACGTGGCCAAGGCCCTCAAGAACGATCCCAACGCCGTGCTGGAGCTGCAAGGCTTCGCCGATCCGCGCGGGACCGACCGCTATAACTACGTGCTGACGCGTGACCGGGTCGACGCGGTCGTCCGCTACCTGGTCCAGCGCCACAACATCGACCTGCGCCGCATCGCCGCCGTCGGCATGGGCAAGATCGCGCTCGCGGCTGGCGAGAAGGGCGACAAGGACACCTTCGCCAAGAGCCGGCGCGTCGAGATTCGCCTGCTCGCTCCGCAGAGCTGACCGACCGGGCGGGGGCTCCGAGCTTCACCGCGGAGCCCCCGCCGTAGCACTCCACCTCGCCGCGCATCCTTCCGCCACATCGTGGTAGAAGAAGGGCGTCGTTCAATCACCAGGAGGCGCGTATGAGACTCGCGGGAAAGGTTGCGGTCGTCAGCGGCGGCGCCAGTGGCATGGGGCAGAGCGAGGCGATGATCTTCGCCCGGGAGGGCGCCCGGGTCGTGGTGGCCGACCTGCTCGAGACGGAAGGCCGGCAGACCGTCGACAAGATCGCCGGGGCGGGCGGCCAGGCGCGGTTCGTGAAGCTCGACGTGACGAGCGAGACGGAGTGGCGCGCGGCCATCGACGCGGCGGTGACGGCCTTCGGCAAGCTCGACGTCCTCGTGAACAACGCCGGGATCAGCGGCACCTTCGACCCCGACATGCTGAGCACCAGCGCCTGGGACAGCCTCATGAACGTGAACGCCCGCGGCGTGTTCCTCGGCATGAAGTCGGTCATCCCTCTCATGCAGAAGGCCGGCGGCGGCGCCATCGTCAACATCTCGTCGATCTCGGGCTTCGTGGGTCAGACCGGTGTGCACATGGCCTACAACGCCTCGAAGGGCGCCGTGCGGATCATGACCAAGACGGCGGCCGTGCAGTACGCCAGGGACGGCATCCGGGTGAACTCGGTGCATCCCGGCTTCATGCCGCCCATGCGCACGTCCAAGACCTCGGCCGATCCCGAGTGGCGCGCCAAGATGCTCAAGGCGGTGCCGATGAAGCGCGAGGGACGGGTGGAGGAGGTCGCCCACGCCGTGCTGTTCCTGGCCTCCGACGAGGCCTCGTACATCACCGGCACCGAGCTGGTCGTCGACGGCGGCTACCTGGCGGTATGAACCCGCTCACCGTCGGTCGGTTCCGCATCGCCGCCGTCGTCGAGCGGGCGGGACCCACGCGGCCGACCTGGCTCCTGCCGGATGCGGTGCCCGCGGCCGTCGAGCGCCACCGCGACTGGCTGGCGCCCCACTTCCTCGATGAGAAGGGCCGCTTCCTGCAGTCCATCCACACCTTCGTTCTCCAGGCGCCCGGCCTCACCGCGCTGATCGACACCTGCGTCGGCAACGACAAGGACCGCGGCGGGCGCCAGCCGTTCCACATGATGCGCACGACGTTTCTGGACGATCTGCGGGCGGTGGGCGTTCCGCCCGACTCGATCGACGTGGTGATCTGCACGCACCTGCACGTGGACCACGTCGGCTGGAACACGCGCCTGGACAACGGCCGCTGGGTGCCGACCTTTCCGCGCGCCCGCCACCTGTTCGCGCGCCGGGAGTGGGAGCACTGGTCGGCCGAGCGCGCCGAGGACACGCAGCGCATCATGGCCGACAGCGTCAAGCCCGTGCTCGACGCGGGCCTGGCCGACCTCGTGGACATGGACCACCGCATCTCGGACGAGCTCTGGCTCGAGCCGACGCCGGGGCACACCCCGGGGCACGTCAGCGTGCGGCTGCGCTCGGGGAACGACGATGCCGTCATCACGGGCGACCTGATGCACTGCCCGGTGCAGATGGCCGAGCCGGAATGGGGCAGCCACTTCGACAGCGACGTCGAGGAGGCCCGGAAGACCCGGCGCGCGTTCTGCGAGCGCTACGCCGACACCGGCGTGACCGTGCTCGGCACGCACTTTCACCACTCGACGGCTGGACGCATCGTCCGCCACGGCCCGACCTGGCGATTCGCCGTCGCCGGAGGACACTGACCCATGACCGATCGCGGCATCGACGTTGTCCGCGCGCACCTGGCCAAGCTGCCGCCGTCGGCCTCGATGTCCATCGCCGAGCGGCGCGCCCAGTACGACCGGGCGGAGCGCGTGTTCCCGACGCCGCCCGACGTCAAGGTCGAGGCCGTGACGACGCCCGCGCGGCCGGCGGAGTGGCTGCGACCGCCGGACGCGCGGACGGACGCCGCGGTGCTCTACCTGCACGGCGGCGGCTACGTGATCGGCTCGCCCCGCTCGCACCGTCATCTCGCCGCCGCCATCGCGCGGGCGGCGGGCACGACCGCCCTGCTCGCCGACTACCGGCTCGCGCCCGAGCACCCGTTCCCGGCCGCGCTCGACGACGCCGTCGCGGCCTACCAGTGGCTGCTCGGCGGCGGCCTGGCGCCGGGGCGCATCGTCGTGGCCGGCGACTCGGCCGGCGGCGGGCTCACCGTCGCGACGCTGCTCGCGGTCCGCGATCGCGGATTGCCGCGGCCGGCCGGCGGCGTGTGCATCTCGCCGTGGGTCGACCTCACGTGCAGCGGCGCCACCTACGCGACCAGGGCCGCCGTCGATCCCATCGTCACGCGCGAGAGCGTGGCGATGATGGCCCAGGCCTACGCCGGCGCCGGTGATCCCAAGGCGCCGCTGCTGTCGCCGCTCTACGCCGACCTGCGCGGCCTGCCGCCGCTGCTCGTGCAGGTCGGCAGCGACGAGGTGCTGCTGGACGACGCGCTGGGACTCGGCGAGCGCGCGCGGGCGGCCGGCGTCGACGTCACCGTCGAGGAGTGGCCGGCGATGATTCACGTCTGGCACTGGTTCCTGCCGATGCTGGCCGAGGCGGAGCGCGCCATCGGCGTCATCGGGAACTTCGTGCGCGCGCGTCTCGGCTGAGGCGGAGGAGGCCATGGCCCCGCTCGACGACCGCATCGCGCTGATCACCGGTGCCGCCCGCGGCATCGGCGCCGCCACTGCCCGCCGTCTCGCCGCCGGCGGCGCCCGACTCGTGCTGGCTGACGTCGACAAGACCGGCGTCGAGAAACTCGCAGCCGAGCTCGGTGGCGTCGCCGTCCAGGCCGACGTGACGCGGGCCGCCGACATGGCGCGCATGGTGGACGAGCCCTACCGGCGCTGGGGCCGCCTCGACGTGCTGTTCAACAACGCCGGCGTCATCCGCGTGCAGCCGCTGCTCGACGTCACCGAGACGGAGTGGGATCGCGTGATGAGCGTCAACCTCAAGGCGGTGTTCTTCGTGCTCCAGGCGGCGGCCCGGCGCATGAAGGTGCAGTCGCCCATGCCGGGCTCCGAGCTGCGCGGCAAGCTCATCCAGACGGCCTCGATCGCCGGCTATCGCGGCGGCAATCACCTCACGACGCCGTACTCGGCCTCCAAGGCCGGCGTGATCAGCCTCACCCGCTCGGCCGCCCAGGCGCTGGCCGCCGATCGCATCACGTCCAACTGCGTCTGCCCGGGCGCCGTGGACACTGCCATGTGGGAGCAGCTCGACCAGGAGCTGGCGGCGCTGCACGGCCTGGCCCCGCGCGAGGCGTGGAAGCGGCGCATCGCGGGCATCCCGCTCGGGCGTCCGGAGACGCCGGACGACGTGGCCGGCGTCGTCGCGTTCCTGGCCGGACCGGATTCCGACTACATGACGGGCCAGGCCCTCAAGGTCGACGGCGGCCTGGTGATGGGTGATTAGGCGGCGATGACGACCGTTCTGACCTACGCTGCGCTCCTCGTGATCACGGGGGCGGCGTGGGCGCACGTGGTGTTGATCGCGCTGACCGATGAGATGACCGGCATGGACATGGTGATGACGCCGACGCTCGTCGACGCGCTGGCGTTCGTGGCGGCGTGGGCGGTCATGATGGCGGCGATGATGCTGCCGAGCGCGCTGCCCATGATCGGGCTCTACGCGGCGACGCTTCGGACCGAGCCGCACGCCGCGCCCGGGTCGGCGCCGGTGGCGCTCTTCACGCTGATCTATCTCGGGCTGTGGGCGGCCACGGGCCTGCCGATGTACGTCGCCAGCGTCGGGCTCAGCGCGATCGCCAACGATACGCGGGCGTATGGCGTCGCCGCCGTGCTCGTCGTCGCCGGCGTCTTTCAGCTCTCGCCGCTCAAGCAGGTGTGCCTGCGGCGCTGTCGCAGCCCGCTCGGGTTTCTCCTCGGCCACTGGCAGGCCGGCTGGCGGGGCAGCCTGGCGCTGGGCTGGTCGCACGCGACGTACTGCCTGGGCTGCTGCTGGGCGCTGATGGTCGTCCTGGTGGCGGCCGGCGCGATGGGCCTGCTCTGGGTGCTGCTCGTCGCGGCGGTGGTCGCTGCGGAGAAGGTGCTGCCGGGGGGAGAATGGATCGCGCGGGCCGCCGGCATCGCGCTCCTGGTTCTGGGCGTGGCGATCGTGGCCCGACCCGGCCTCGCCATGACACTACGAGGCGTCTAAAACGGAGGAATGCACGATGGCCACCGCTCAGTGGCAAATCAACGGCGAGTACTTCGAGGCCTGCAACTGTGACTCGGTTTGCCCGTGCCCGACCTCGGGGCTGGCCGCGCGGCCGACCAAGGGGCATTGCGACGCCGGTCTCGTCTTCCGCGTGGATCGCGGCCAGTACGGCGACACCCGGCTCGACGGCCTGAGCTTCGCCGTGCTGCTCCACACGCCGGGCCCGATGATCCAGGGCAACTGGACCGTCGGCCTGATCGTGGACGAGCGGGCCTCGGCGCCCCAGCGCGAGGCGCTCACCACGATCGCCAGTGGCCAGGGTGGGGGACCGATGGCGGCGCTCGGTCCGCTGATCGGAAGCTTCCGTGGCGTCGAGGCGAAAGCGATCACGATCCAGCAGGACGGAATGCGCCGGTCGGTCTCGATCCCGGGCGCGCTGGACATCGCCGTCGAGGGCATCGCCGGCGCCAACCAGGCGGAGCCGATCTACTTCGACAACGTCGGGCATCCGGCCGCCAGCCGGCTCGCGCTGGCCAAGGCCTCACGCAGCCACATGCACGCCTTCGGCATCGACTGGGACGACACCTCCGGGCGCAACAACGGCCACTTCGCTCCGTTCGCCTGGCGCTCGAACTAGCCCTGTGAGGACCGGGGCGGCCTGGGGGGTGCTGCTGCTGGCGTCGGCGTTGCCTGCCGCGGCGGACGACGGCGAGCGCATCGCGATGACGCGGGTCCGTCTGACCACCGATCCCGCGCTCACGCGCGGCTGCACGCGGCTGGGCGCGGTCAGCGACGACTCCATCAAGGACTTGCGCCGCAAGATCGTGCGGGCGGGCGGAGACACCGCGCTGCTCGCGTTCGGGGTCGAGGATCTGTCGATGGTCCACGCGCAGGTCTTCCGGTGCCCGCCGCCCCCCCCGCCGCCGCCGGCGAGCGCCCCCGCGCCGCCGCCTCCGCCGCCCGCGCCGCGTGCTCCGGGTGTCCCGCCGCCACCACCGGGGCCCCCGCCTCCACCGCCCCCGTCGCGGTAGGAGCCTGCCGGGTTATCGAGGACCGCCACGGCTGCGCCGGGCCGGTCCGAGCGTTGGGGGTTTGGGGGCCATGTCGGGGCCCCCATGTCCACTAGGCCGCTACTTCACGATCACCGAGGTCGTGGCGGCGCGGCAGTTGTTCGTCTCGCTCGACTCCGCGACGCCGGCGCCGGAGTCGGCGCACGCCAGCAGGAAATAGGTCCGGCGGGGAATCCCTGGCGGCACGGTCACGCTGACGCTGCCCGTCGACGTCGCGCCGGCGGCGAGCCCCGTCACCTGGCGCCGGTGGTCGAGCGCGCGATCGGCGGCGCTCTTCACCGGGTCGGCCGAGAGGAAATAGCGCGTCACCGACGGGCCGGCCGCGGTCCCTCCGCGATTGACGACGGTGTCGGTGACGGTGAAGTGGCCGGCGCGCCGCACACTCGCCGGCGGATTCGACACCGCGGTCACGACGAGGTCGGCCGGCGTCGGCGGCGGAGGCGGCGGCGCCGCGCTGCCGTACTCGTCGGCGCCGATGTCGGCCGCGGACCCCACCGGGCGCGAGCTGCCGTCGAAGTCGGTCGTCACGTCCGTCGGGGCCAGCGCCGCGTCGCGCGCCGGGGCGTCGGCGCGCAGGTGATAGTCGCCGGCTATGGGATCGGCGAAGAGTGCGGTCGGCGTGCTGGCGAAGGAATGCAGGTCCTGCCCGGTCGTTTGCCGCCAGGCATCCAGGCTCAGCACCGAATCGCCGCCGTCGAGCGTGAAGCGTGGCGTCACGGCGTTGTAGTCGCTCACGAAGCCCGGCCGGCTGTCCTCGGACACCGCGATGGCGCCGCGGAAGGTGTGCAGCGTCACGAGGATGTTGTTCACCACGCGGTTGCCGGTGCTGGCGTCCTGGATGTTGATCGCCCAGCGGCCGTCGGCGGCCTGCACGATCGTGTTGTGCGCGACGAAGTTGTTGCGAGCCGGGGCGCCGCCGTCGATCTGATAGAGCGAGATGCCGCTGGCGTGGTTGTCGTAGAGGATGTTGTTCACGATGCGCGAGCCCTGCACGCCGTCGCCGTTGATCCCGGAGCCGCCGGTGCGGCCGTTGCCGTGGATCACGTTGGCCTCGACCACGGCGCCCGTGATGATCCCGTCGCCGCCCTGGCTGAGGTCGCCGTTCATGTGGATGCCGTTGCCGGAGTTGCCCCACACGTGGTTGCGGCGGATGACCGGCCGGTCGCCGCTGTTGCCCACGTAGATGCCGTGCTCGGCGACCGAGCGCGACATCACGTTGTCCTCGATCAGCAGGTCGTCGCTGAACCCGGTGAGGATGCCCCAGCGCCCGTTGGCGTCGCCGACGTTGCGCCGGATCGTCACGTGCGCGTTGGTGACCGACCGGATGCCGGTGCGCGGCATCCCGGTGACCGTGAACCCCTCGATGACGATCCAGCTCGCCCCCTCGAGGTTGATGCCGTCCTGCGTCCGCACCGGATTCGGCGCGTCGACGATCACGCCCGGCTCGGCGCTGAACACGATCGGATTCGTCGCGGTGCCGCTGGTCGTCAGGTTGAAGCCCGCGTAGTGGCCGGGGCGCACGATGACCTGGTCGCCGGCCCGCACGAGGTTGGCGGCCCGCTGTAGCGTGCGCCACGGCGTGGTGAGCGCGCCGTCGGCGCCGTCGTTGCCGGTGGTGGCGACGTAGAGCGTGCGCAGCGGCGCGGCGTCGGCACCGCCCGCGGCGGCAAGGAGCACGAGGGCGGCGAGCAGCGGCGTGAGAGATCGCATGAGGCGTGCAGAAATGCAGCGCGCGTGCCACGCCGACCGGTCAGCCGCGATGAGGACTTACGCGGGGAGCGCGCGCCGTGGCGACGACCGCCCGACGGGCAGTGTCACCGCCGGGGCACCGGCGGGCGGCGTCAGCGGCCGCCGGCCTGCTGGGGGTCGAGCCAGTCGCGCAGGCCGTCGGCCAGCATGTTGAAGCCGAGCACCGCGAGCATGATGGCCACACCGGGGAAGACGACCATCCACGGTGCCTGGAGCATGAAGCCGCGGCCGTCGGCGAGCATGAGGCCGAGCGAGGGCGTGGGCGGGCGCACGCCGACGCCGAGGAACGACAGCGCGGCCTCGACCAGGATGCCGATCGCCATCAGCACCGAGGCCTGGACGAGCACCGGCGCGGCGGCGTTGGGCAGGATGTGGGCGAGCACCAGACGGGGCGCGGTGGCGCCGAGCGCGCGGGCGCCGTCGACGTAGACCTCGACCTTGGTGGCGACGACGGCGGCGCGCACGACCCGCGCCACGATCGGCGTGTAGACGACGGCCAGCGCGACGGAGACGAGCAGGGCGCCGGTGCCGAAGACGCTCATGAGCGCGATGGCGAGCAGGATGGCCGGAAACGCCATCAGCACGTCGAGGGGCCGCATGATGATCTGGTCGGCGACGCCCTCCGCGTAGCCGGCGATCAGGCCGAGCGGCCCGCCGATGACGAGCGCCAGCAGGGCGGCGGTGACGGCCACGCCGAGCGAGATGCGGTAGGCGTGGACGACGCGGCTCAGCACGCTGCGCCCGAGGTCGTCCATGCCGAACGGCTCGGCCACGGTCGGCCCGCGCAG
>JBGPZN010000457.1:0-3174 GCA_041493815.1 Methylomirabilia bacterium | reverse complement strand
GTCGACTCCGTCTCGCTGTCCGTCGCCGACGGCCGGCTGCTGACGCTGCTGGGGCCGTCCGGGTGCGGAAAGACGACGACGCTGCGGATGGTGGCCGGGCTCGAGCAGAACGACACGGGGCGCATCGTCATCGGCGACCGCGTGGTGAGCGACCCCGCGGCCGGCCTCTTCGTGGCGCCCGAGCGCCGTGAGATCGGCATGGTCTTCCAGTCCTACGCGATCTGGCCCCACATGACGGTCTTCGCCAACGTCGCCTATCCGCTCGAGGTGCGGCACCGGCCATCGGCGGAGGTGCGCGAGCGGGTGGCCGGCGCGTTGCAGCTCATGGAGATGGCGCACCTCGCCGAGCGGCCGGCCACCGCGCTCTCGGGCGGCCAGCAGCAGCGGGTCGCCATCGCCCGCGCGCTCGTCTTCCAGCCCCGCGTGCTCCTGATGGACGAGCCGCTGTCCAACCTGGACGCGAAGCTGCGCGAGCAGATGCGCGTCGATCTGCGCGCGCTCCAGCAGCGCCTCGGGATCACGACCATCTACGTGACGCACGACCAGGAAGAGGCGATGGTGCTCTCCGACGAGATCGCCGTCATGCACGAGGGCCGGGTGCTGCAAGCCGCGCCGCCGGAGACCATCTACGCCCGCCCCGCCAGCCGCACGATCGCCGCCTTCTTCGGCACGCCGAACCTGCTCGCGGCCAAGGTACGCGAGGTGCGGCGGGCCACGGGGGTGACGGTGGCCCGGGTGGAGGGCGACGGCTGGGAGGGCTGGTGCTCCGGGCCCGAGGACCTGGTGCCCGGCGAGGCGCTGACGGTGATCGTGCGCCCCGAGGTGATCCAGTTCGGCGGCCACCGGGAGACCGGAATCTCGTGGAAGGGCACGGTCCGCCAGCGCTTCTTCCGCGGCACCCGCAACGTTTACACGGTCGAGGTCGGCCCCCACCGATTCAGCGTGGACGCCCCGCCCGATCAGACGCTCGCGCCGGGCACCGATCTCACGCTCAGCGTCGACGCCGCGCACACCTGGGCCGTGCGCGGCTGAACGCGGCGCATCCGCACCCGGGCGCCGCACCGCGCGAGCCACTCGCCCCGCAGGTCGCCGGCGATCAGGACCACATGAGCGTTCGTGCAGTATCGCGCACCCAACCACCCCGGAATCGTGCAGTGTCACCTCCCCACCATGAGTGTCAGCCGCCGGGCTGTCCGGCCTGGCTCATCGCTGACCACTCGCGGCGACCAAGCGTCGGGAAACCGCGTACTTAGCCCCAGGATGGGCGCGCGTGGCATCGGCGTTGCTCCACCCACCCCGCCGCCTGACGTCGATGCCCCGAGTGAACCCATGCACAATGACACCACACGCACCACCAAGCTTCGTGACTCCCGCGACGATCGTCCGCGGCGGCGAGTGCTCGGCCTCGCGATGCTGCTGCTGACGCTCGGCGCCGGGTACGCCACCGCCCAGCGCGGGGTCGTGGACGCGGTCGCCGCGCTGGCCGACGAGGGCGATGCCGAGGTCGAGGAGATCATGCAGCGGCCCACGATCGCCCAGATCATGGCGCAGATCGACGAGGTGGCGGCGCGCCACCACGTGCCGCCGAGACTGGTCGCGGCCGTCATCGCCGTCGAGTCAGAGTTCAACCCCCGCGCGGTGTCGCGCCGGGGCGCGCGGGGGCTGATGCAGCTCATGCCCGCCACCGCCGCGAATCTGGACGTGGAGGACTCGTTCGACACGCGGAAGAACATCGAGGGCGGCGTCCGCCACCTCCGCGTGCTGATGGATCGGTATCACAACGATCTGCCGCTAGTGCTCGCGGCCTACAACGCCGGCGACACCGCCGTCATCAACTACCGGGGGGTGCCGCCGTACCGGGAGACGCGCCAGTACGTGGTGCGGGTCCTGCGACGGTTCGATCGCGAGGCCGCCCGGGCCGCCGCGCAACGAATCTACGGCTCCGGCCCGGCGGTGAGGCGGGGGGCGTCGTATCCGCGGACGCGCCTCGCCGTGATCCAGATCTATGGTCCGGCGCCGGCCGAGTTCGAGTCGACCAACGAGATGACCGCCGTGGTGACGGCGCCGCCGTCACCGCTGCCGCTCGGGGCGCAGGGCCCGTGAGGCCGCGACCGAGCGTGCAACTGCCGAAAGGAGAGGGCCATGGTGCCTGAGCGCTGGCAGGACGTGATCGAGCTACTGCTGTCCCCGATTGCCTGGATTCCGCGGATGCAGGAGGCGCTGCTCGCCTTCTTCCTGAGCCCGGCGTCCGTGTGGGCGACCGCCGCCCGCTACGTCTTCCTGCTGGTGCCGTCGCTCCTCGGCGTGGCCGCGATCTGGATCACGCTGCTGGCGCTCTACACGCTGCCGTTCCGCTCGCGCCGGGTGCGGTTCGTCTCGATGATCCTGCTGGCGTGGTGGGACGCGGCGCGCGCCGTGTGGCTCTACTGGGCCGGCGTCATCCGCGTCACCGCGCTCGCGGTGGGCTGGGCCTTCAGCCTGGCCGTGCTGGCCGTGCGGCTGCTGGTCGAGTCGGTGCACCGGCTCGCCACGACGCCGGTGATGCTGACGGCGCAGGCGGCGCACCGCTACGTCGCGCCCGGCGTGCCGTGGGTGGCGCTGCTGACGCTGGTCGGCTGGTGCGTGATGGAAGCCGCCGTCTTCACCTACACGATGCTGCCGGCCGTCAGCACGACGCTGAGCGACCTGGCGGGTGGGGTCGAAGCCTCGCGCTTCACCGTCGGCGTGCTGTACGCGTTCCTGCTGCTCCTGGTCATGGGCAGCTTCGCCTGCCTGAAGGCCCTCGTCGATGCCGCGCACAAGCGCGAGCTGACGTTCCTGGCCCAGATGATCGTCGTCGAGCTGCTGGTGATGTTCTTCGAGGTGACGTTCCTCTATCGGCAGCTCGTCGGCGCCCTCACGCCGTGGACCGTCGGTACGCTTCGTCCGTGGGCGACGCTGACGCTGGCCGCGCTGGGATGGATGGGCACGCGCGCGATGACGTGGTACCTGTTCGGGCGGTACGGCACCGAGCCCCTGCTGGCCCTGATCGCCCGGCGTCCGCTGGCCCCGGCCGAGGCGGCCCAGCCGGCGCCGAGCTTCCCCTCGCGGTCGGCGGCGTGGTGGCAGGGCGCGGCCGACGACTTCAAGCGCGAGGTGGAGTGGCTGCACGTCAAGGGCGAGCAGATCCTCGAG
>JBGPZN010000570.1:0-2372 GCA_041493815.1 Methylomirabilia bacterium | reverse complement strand
TGTACGGCATCTTCCCGATCATCGAGGCGGCGCGCCAGCTCCGCGGCGAGTGCGGCCCGCGCCAGGTGCCGAATCTCAAGACGTCGCTGGTGAACGGGATGGGCGGGATGCTGTCGGCGGCGGGGACGCTGGTGCTGTCGAACGACAACGCGAGGTAGGGCGAGCGGTCAGGCGACGACTTCGTCGACGTCGATGCTGACGTCGGCGAAGGCGGCGGGCGCGACGCGCTCGCCACGGCCGGCCCGGCGGCGCTCACGGTACCCTTCGCCCTCGGGAGAGCGATACACCTCGATCCACTCCCCCGCGACGCTCACCACCCAGTACTCCGGAACGCCGGCGCGGGCATACAGCCGTAGCTTGGTGGTCCGATCATAGCGCAACGAGCTCTCGGCGATCTCGACCACAAGCAAGACGTCGTCGGGTCTGGGTGAGCCCGCCCTGTATGAGCGCCGCCGAAGCAGTGCCAGATCGGGCTCCGGCACGGAGTCGATCGCCAGCCGGGCCGGGCCCTGGCTCCAGACGAGCGCACGCTTCCCCAGGCCCATGACGAACGACTCGTTGAGGTTGGCGATGCATGCGGCGTGGCGGTGGCCAACCGGCGCCATCTCGACGACCTCGCCGCCGATCAGCTCCAGCCGCTCGTCTTCGCGGAAGATCCCCAGCTCGACCATCCGCTCGTACTCGTCGGCCGTGAATCGTCGGGTGCGCTCGACCTCGATCGCCATGCCCAATCTCCATCAAGAGTATACGTATTGGCCTGCCGACCAGGGCAAAGTGGATCTGGTCACCCATCCATTTTGACGTCTAGCGTGGGCGCGATGCGTTCACCCGTGGTCACGGCGCTCGTCGGCATGGTCGCCCTGGCGATCCCCATGGGTGTCGGCCGGTTCGCGTTCACACCGATCCTGCCGATGATGCAGGCTGACGCCGGCCTTTCTATCACGGCCGGCGGCTGGCTCGCCTTCGCCAACTACGCCGGCACGCTCGGGGGGGCGCTGGCGGCGATGACCGTGCGCGCGCCGCTGCCGGCGGCGATCCGCGGCGGTCTCGTCGCGATCGGCGTCGCCACGGTCGCGATGGGTCTCGAGGGCCGCTTCGCCGTCTGGATCGCGCTGCGCGCCCTCGCGGGCGCCGCGACGGGCTGGGCCCTGCCGCTGGCGTCGGCGTGGGCGCTCGAGCGGCTGGCCCTGCGGCCTCCCGCGCTGCGGGCCACGGTCTTCGCCGGCTACGGCGTCGGCATCGCCGTGGCTGGAGGCGTGTGTCTCGCGCTCATGCAGGTCGCGACGCGATCCCGCACGGCGTGGCTGATCCTGGGCGGGCTCTCGCTCGTACTGACCGCGGTCGTCTGGCGATACTTTGCCGACGACGGCGATCGGTCGCCCGTCGGGCGCGCGGAGCTCGCGCCGCCCGCCCGCTGGGATGGCGAGTCGGCGCGGCTCGTGATCTGCTACGGCGCGTTCGGCTTCGGCTACATCGTGCCGGCGACGTTCCTGCCGGTCATGGCGCGCCAGGTCGTCAGCGACCCGGCCGTCTTCGGCTGGGCGTGGCCTCTCTTCGGCGTCGCCGCCGCGGGGTCGACGTTCGTGGGCAGCGCGGTCGTCACGGCGCTCGGCACCCGGCGGCTCTGGATCGCGGGCCACCTGGTGATGGCGGTCGGTGTCGTCGCACCCGTCCTCCGACCGGGGATCGGAGCCATCATGGCCAGCGCGGTGCTGGTCGGCGGCACCTTCACGGTGATCACGATGGCGGGGTTTCAGGAGGGACGACGCGCTGGCGGCCCCCACGCCACCCGGATGATCGCCGCCATGGCCTCGGCCTTCGCGATCGGCCAGATCGTCGGGCCGGTGGCCGTCAGCTACACGATCGGCGGCGACGGCGGCTTCTCACGCCCGCTGGCCGCCGCCGCCCTGGTCCTCTGCGCCAGCGCGTGGGCCTTGACTCGCGCGGCCCGCTAGCGACCCAGTCGCTCGGCCAGCTCGCGCGCGAGCCCGGTGGCTCGAGCGGCGACGTGGGGCCGCGCCACCGTCACCCAGTCACGCGCGACGAGCTCGGCCGCGTCGTCGAGCGCCAGCCGCGGGCGTGCGGCCAGCGCGCGCCGCAGACGCTGCGACGTCACCTCGGGCTCGGGGTCCTCGGCCGTCACGCCCCGCGCCAGCAGCCGAGCACGCAGATCCTCGAACCCCAGTCGCCCTTCGGGCGCGTCCCAGCGCAGGTGGCGGCCGAGCTCGTGCGCCGCCCCGCCCTGGAGCGCGGCCACGTACGCACGTCGAACCGGCTCTGCGCGCGACAGGTCGGCATCGAGCAGGAGCTCGACGCCGACGTGCGCGATCGCGCGGGCCCGCCCGCGCTCCACGCCGCGCGCCAGCAGCCAG
>JBGPZN010000518.1:0-2634 GCA_041493815.1 Methylomirabilia bacterium | reverse complement strand
GGCTCCGGGGCCGATGTATCTCATCAGACCGCCGAGGAGACGAACCATGCCCGCCACTATTCTGATCGCTGACGACTCACGCACCATGCGTGACATGGTGCGCGCCGTGCTCGAGGCCGATCATCATTCGGTGGTCGAGGCGCCGGACGGCCGCCAGGCCCTGGCCGTGGCGCAGGAGCATGCCGCGGACCTCGTGATCACCGACGTGAACATGCCGGTCATGGACGGCCTCGCGCTCGTCCGGGCGCTGCGCGAGCGCGCGGAGTATCGGTTCACTCCGATCCTGGTCCTCACGACCGAGACCGGCGACGACATGAAGCAGCGGGGGCGGGCGGCGGGCGCGACGGGGTGGCTCGTCAAGCCTTTCGATCCCGAGCGGCTGCGCCAGACTGTCCGCAAGATCCTGGGCCGGGTCGGCGCGTGAGGGCAGCTCCAGCACCGGCGAGGGGGGTGCCGGACCCCCTCAACCAGGTGACGATCTACATCGGCGGTGTGCACGCCAGCGCCCAGCCGGTGATCGTGCGTACCGTGCTCGGCTCGTGCATCTCCGTCTGCCTGTGGGATCGCGAGACCGGCATCGGCGGGATGAACCACTTCCTGCTGCCGACCGGCGACAGCCAGGGCGGCGATCCCGCCCGGTTCGGGGTGCACGCCATGGACCGGCTCATCGGGGTCATGATGCGCCTGGGAGCCGACCGGCACAGGTTCGTCGCCAAGGTCTTCGGCGGGGCCCACGTGCTGGACATCGCCGAGTCGACCCTGGGGGTGCCGCAGCGGAACATCGCCTTCATCCGCGAGTTCCTCGAGCACGACAGGATCCCGGTCGTCGCCGAGGACGTCGGCGGCTACCAGCCGCGCGACGTGCGCTTCTACACCGCGACCAGCCGCGTACGGGTCCGGCGCGTGGGCGCCGCCCGCGCCCAGGCCCGCCTGAACCGAGCCGAGCAGCGCGCCGAGGGCGCCGCGCCGGGCTTCGGCAGCGTGGAGCTGTGGGAGTGAGCGCGATGCGGCGGCGCACCCGCGTGCTCGTGGTCGACGACTCCGCCCTCATGCGCCAGGCGCTCAGCCAGATGATCGAGCGCGACCCCGGCATCGAGGTGGTCGGCACCGCCGCCGACCCCTACGCGGCCCGCGACAAGATCAAGAAGCTCAACCCCGACGTGCTCACACTCGACGTCGAGATGCCGCGCATGGACGGCCTGTCGTTCCTGGAGAAGCTCATGCGGGCCCACCCGATGCCGGTGGTGATGGTCTCCTCGCTGACCGAGGCGGGCTGCGCCACCACCCTGCGCGCGCTCGAGCTGGGCGCGGTGGATTTCGTCACCAAGCCCACGCTCGACCTGCGCCAGCACCTGCCGGCGCTGGCGGCCGAGGTGATCGAGAAGATCAAGTGCGCGGCCGTCGCTCGTGTCCGGCCCCGCTCGGGTCCGGCGGCGGCGCCGGTCAACGGCCGCGCCGCCCCGACGGCGCTGCGCACCACGCAGCAGCTTCTGGCCATCGGCGCCTCCACCGGAGGGACCGAGGCGCTCCGCGAGTTCCTCACCGCGCTGCCGGCCGACGCGCCGGGTGCGGTCATCGTGCAGCACATGCCCGAGCACTTCACGCGCTCGTTCGCCGAGCGCCTGGACAGTCTGTGCACCGTGCGGGTGCGCGAGGCGGCCAACGGCGATCGGGTGCTGGACGGCCACGCGCTGATCGCGCCGGGCAGCCATCACATTCGGCTGGTGCGGGAGGGCGCGACGTACCTGGTTCGCCTCGGCGCCGACGCGCCGGTGAACCGGCACCGGCCCTCGGTGGACGTGCTCTTCCACTCGTGCGCGGAGTACGCGGGCGCCAACGCGGTCGGCGTCATCATGACCGGCATGGGCGACGACGGCGCGCGGGGGCTGCTCGCGATGCGCACGGCCGGCGCCGCCACCCTGGCCCAGGACGAGGCGACGTGCGTCGTGTTCGGGATGCCGCGCGCGGCCATCGAGCTGGGCGGCGCCGAGCGCGTGCTGCCGCTGGACCGGCTGGCCGACGCGGCCCTGCTCCTGGCGCGCACGGCCGCGGAGCGGCGGCGATGAGCGCCCGCGTGGACCTCGACGTCACGACGTCGCCCCGCCGGCTCGTGCTGGCCGGCGACCTCGACGTGTCCCACGCCGCCGTCCTGCACGCCGCCGCCTGCGCCGCCGTCGGTGGCGTCGACGTCGTCGCCGACCTGGGCGGCGTCCTCCGCCTCGACGTGGCGGCGACCCAGGTGCTGCTGGCGCTGCGGACCGCCCTCGGCGCCGGCGGCGCGCGACTGATCGTCACCAGTGCCCCGCCGGCCGTCGCCGAGGCCTGGCGTCGCTGCGGCCTCGACCAGGAGCTCGCCTAGATGGCGACTCCGAGCGGCGTGATCACCCCGGCCCGCAGCGATGCGCAGTACCGGGCGCTGGTCGACAACCTGCGCCAGGTCATCTTCGAGACGGACGCCCGCGGCCAGTGGACGTTCCTCAATGCCGCCTGGACGGAGATCAGCGGCTTCACGGTGGCCGAGAGCCTCGGCACCAGCTTCCTGCGCTACGTG
This sequence comes from Methylomirabilia bacterium, assembly GCA_041493815.1. Lineage (GTDB taxonomy): Bacteria > Methylomirabilota > Methylomirabilia > Rokubacteriales > CSP1-6 > AR5. The sequence goes on along the minus strand of JBGPZN010000518.1, from coordinate 83 downwards.
CACCCCGACGATCAACAGCGCCACGCCGAGCTGTTCCAGCCGCTGATCGAGAACAGGGCCGACTACTTCGCCGTCGAGGCGCG
>JBGPZN010000428.1:0-3367 GCA_041493815.1 Methylomirabilia bacterium | reverse complement strand
GCACGGGCCCGGCACCGAGAACGCCTTCGGCGGCGTGGCCCAGGCCTTCGGCGACTCGGTGCCGATCGTCGTGCTCCCGGGCGGCTATCCGCGCAAGCTCCTCAACATCACGCCGAACTTCTCCTCGCTCCTCAATTTCCAGCACATCACCAAGTGGTGCGAGCAGGTCATCCTGCCGGAGTCGGTGCCGGATGCCATGCGGCGCGCCTTCACCCAGGTGCGGAACGGCCGGCCGCGACCGGTGCTCGTCGAGATCCCCGTCGACGTCATGCGCGCGGAGGTGCCCGACGACTTCGCCTACACGCCGGTGCCGCGGCTGCGCATGGGGCCCGATCCACGGGCCGTCACCGAGGTGGCCGCGGCGCTCGTCGCCGCCAACCGGCTGGTGATCTACGCCGGCCAGGGCGTGCACTACGCGCGCGCGTGGAAGCAGCTGCGCGAGCTGGCCGAGCTGCTGGAGGCGCCGGTCACCACGAGCCTCCAGGGCAAGAGCGCGTTCCCGGAGACGCATCCCCTGTCGCTGGGCTCGGGCGGGCGCTCGATCAGCAAGCAGCTCCACCACTTCCTGAACAACGCCGACCTCATCTTCGGCATCGGCTGCAGCTTCGCCACGACCAACTACGGCGTGGCCATGCCGAAGGGCAAGCGCATCGCCCACGCCACCCTCGACCCGCTCGATATCAACAAGGACATCGTGGCCGACCTCGCGGTGGCCGGCGACGCCGGGCTGACGCTCGACGCGCTGCTGGCCGAGGTGAAGGACCGTCTCAAGGGCAAGCCGCGGGGCCGTCTGGCCGCGGTCACCCAGGAGATCGCCGGGCTCAAGCAAACGTGGCTCGCGCAGTGGATGCCGCGGCTCACGCAGAAGACGGAGCCGCTGTCGCCGTACCGCGTGCTGTGGGACCTGATGCACACGGTCGACGTCGCCAACACGATCATCACCCACGACGCCGGCAGCCCGCGGGATCAGATCTCGCCGTTCTGGGAGCCGACCGAGCCGCTGACCTACATCGGCTGGGGCAAGACGACCCAGCTCGGCTACGGCCTCGGCCTCGCCATGGGCGCCAAGCTGGCCCAGCCCGACAAGCTGTGCGTCAACGTGTGGGGCGACGCCGCCATCGGCTTCACCGGCATGGACTTCGAGACGGCGGTGCGCGAGCGCATCCCGATCCTGTCGGTGCTGCTCAACAACTTCTCGATGGCCATCGAGCTGAAGGTCATGAAGACCGCGACCGAGAAGTATCGCTCGACGGACATCAGCGGCAACTACGCCGACTTCGCCAAGGCGCTGGGCGGCCACGGCGAGCGCGTCACCCAGCCCGACGACATCATCCCGGCCATCCGCCGCGCGGTCGCCAAGACGCGCGAGGGCACGCCGGCCCTGCTGGAGTTCATCACCGAGAAAGCTGAAGACTTCTCGATGTTCGCGTGAGCGCCATGAGACCGGTCGGACGGGTCAGCGTTGTCGTCGCCGGCCTGATCGCGCTCGCGTGCGGGCTCGGCGCGCGTGTCGCCGATGCGCAGGACAAGCCCCGCTACGGCGGGGAGCTGATCTTCGTGGTGCCCTCGGAGCCGCCGACCTACGACGGCCACGCCGAGGGCACCTTCGGCGTCGTCCACCCGCTGGCGCCGCACTACAACACGCTGCTGCGCATCGACCCGTTCGACAAGACCGGCAGCAAGCCGGTGGCGGACGTCGCCGAGTCGTGGACGGTCTCGCGCGACGGCCTCACCTACACGCTCAAGCTGCGCCTGGGCGTGAAGTTCCACGACGGCAGCGTGATGACCTCGCGCGACGTCAAGGCCAGCTACGACCGGATCGTCAACCCGCCGGCCGGCGTGACGTCGTACCGCAAGGGCAGCTACCGGGCGGTCGAGGCGGTCGAGGCACCCGACGCCTCCACGATCCGCTTCCACCTCAAGTGGCCTGAGGCGTCCTTCTTCATCACCCTGGCCTCGCCGTATAGCTGGATCATGAAGGCCGACATCCTGGCCAAGGACCAGCAGTGGTACGCGAAGAACGTGATGGGTACCGGACCCTTCGAGTTCGTGGAGCACGTGAAGGGCTCGCACTGGATCGGCAAGAAGAACCCCGACTACTGGGACAAGGGCAAGCGCCTGCTCGACGAGGAGGTGCACTACATCTATACGCTGCAGCAGCATCGCATCATCCCGCACAGCGCGAAGGTCCGCGGGTGGACGGTCACGCCCGCCCACTTCCTGAACCAGCAGCTCGATACGGTCTGGCTGGCGGAGTAAGCGGCTAGCGCGAGGCGAGGTCGAGAGCCCCGCGGCGGCGGCCCTCGGCCACGAGATCGGTCAGCGAGTCCAGGCAAGCGCCGCAGTCGCCGCCGGCGCCGCACGCCGCGGTGACGTCCTCGGCGCGGGCCGCGCCGCGCTCGACGAGCGCGCGGATCGTGCTGGCCGGTACGCCCGCGCACAGGCAGACGATCATGCCGGCGGGTCTCCGGCGGCCGCCTCGAAGTCGTCGGGACGCACGCGATCGAGCCAGGCGCTGAGGGCGTCGGGCGACACCGGCGGCGCCGGCTCGGCGTGCGACAGCGCGGCGGCGGTCGCATAGATCGGCACCCCGGCGCGGAGCGCCAGCGCGATCGCATCGGGCGGATAGCACGGCACCGGCAGCTCCGCCCCGCCCCAGCCCACGTACACGAGCCCGGAGATCCCCTCGCCCTGCACGTCGTCCAGGACGATGCGGGCGACGCCGGCCTCGAACGAGTCGAGCAGGGCCCGCACGAAGTCGAACACGGGGTTGCAGGCCTGCGGTCCGCACTCCATCACCCGGGCAAGCCGCGCCGCCTCCCGCGACTCGGCCGAGAAGGTCATCGTCACCCGGCCCTCGGCGCCGGCGAGCTGCACGACCGCCGTGCGATGGGTCGGGCACAGCCGCATCTCACGCACCTGCATCAGCGTCATGACGCTCCACTCCCGGTGGCGGTCGTCCCGACCGGTCGCTCGCCCCGCCGCCGCATTGAGATTAGGTATACCTAACCACTGTGCGTAGTCAATCCTAATTCTCGGCGGCCCAGCGCGGGCTGGCGTTCGGAGCCGAAAGCGTCTATAAAGACCCTCGCGCGAGCGTCGCGCTCGCAATCCCTGCCAGGAGGACCGACGTGGCGAAGTTCAAGGTGGTCACCCCAGCCGGAGTCAGCTACAACGCGCCGGGCGGAGGCTACGAGCCGGAGATGGAAGCGCTCAGCCCGATGGACGCGGAGATCGTGGAGATCGCCGCCAAGAGCGAGGACGAGTTCGTGGCGGCCGCCCGCGACGCCGACGCGCTCTACGCCAAGGGCCGGCCGATCACGAAGAAGATCATCGACGGGCTCGAGCGCTGCAAGATCATCGCGCT
>JBGPZN010000250.1:0-5439 GCA_041493815.1 Methylomirabilia bacterium | reverse complement strand
TCGGCCGCTTCCTCGGCGTGCTCGGCGGCTCGCTCAACCAGGTCCTCGTCCCCGCGGCCTGCACCGGCTACTTCCTCTGGCATCGCCAGCTCGCCTCCGCCGCCGTGATGCTGTTCTGGACGGGCGAGAGCCTCGCCGACGTGGCGATCTACGTCGCCGACGGGCGCGACATGGCGCTGCCGCTGCTGGCCGAGGGGCTCACCCACGACTGGAACTGGATCCTGTCCGAGCTGTCGCTGCGCAACCACGCCCTCCCCATCGGCCGCGCGGTCTTCGCCACCGCCGTGATCGTGCTGATGGCGGCGATCGCGCTGCTCGCGGCCGATCTGCTATCCTCGGGTCGATCCTCCGGCGACAGGAAGGTGCGGTGAGTCCCGAATCACGCAGGCCGCTCGATCCCCAGGGTGTGTTCGGGGCCGTCCTCGACGCGCTGGTGGAGCCCGTCCTCATGATCGATGGCACCGGCCTCGTCGAGCGGGTCAACGGCGCGGCCGTTCACGTCCTCGGCGCCGACCGGGACGTCGGGCGCCCCATCAGCGAGCACCTCGCCCGGGTCCGCGCGCGCACCCCCGACGGCGTTGCCCTGCCGCCGCCCCTGCACCCGATCGCGCGCGCGCTCGCCCAGCGCCAGGCGGTCATCGGCGCCGAGCTGCTGCTGGAGATCGAGGGCCGCTCGCTCACCTGCCTCGTCAACGTGGTGATGCTGCCGGCCGACGATGGGGGCCGGGGCGACCGCGTGCTCGCCGTCTTCCACGACATCACCGAGGCGGCCCGGCTCGAGCGCGAGGTCGCCAGCCAGGCGACCCGGCTGGAGGCCATCGTGCACCTGGTCGACGAGGGCATCTTCGTGGTGGACGACGAGAGCCGCCTGGTGTTCGTGAACGAGGCCGGCCGGCGCATGCTCGACTTCACGGAGGGCATGTCGCTGCAGGAGCGCGTGCGGCGGCAGCCGTTGTTCGACCCGGAGGGCCGCCCGCTGCCGGCGGCGGCCTATCCCTCGTCGAGGGGACTGCGGGGCGAGTCGGTGACCGGCATGCCCGTGGTGTTCGACCACCCGCTCGACGGGCGCCGCCAGCTCCGGGCCAACGCCCATCCGCTGCGGCGACGGGATGGCCGGATCGAGGCGGTGCTCGTCACCTGGAAGGACGTGACCGAGCAGGAACGGGCGCGGGCCGAGCTGGAGGGCGCGCGCGAAACGGCCGAGGCGGCCAGCCGGCTCAAGGACCAGTTCATCGCCGCGCTCTCTCACGAGCTGCGCACGCCGTTGCAGCCGATCCTGGGCTGGACGGAGGTGCTGCGCCGTCACCGCAGCCTCGACGAGGTCACCGCCCGCGCGCTGGAGGCGATCCACCGCAACATCCGCCAGCAGGTGCGCCTGGTCGACGACCTGCTCGACCTCTCGCGCATCGTCCACGGCAAGTTCACCCTGCGCTTCGAGACGCTCGACCTGCGCGATCCGGTGCGCACCGCGGTGGAGACCTACGAGGAGCCGGCCGTGCTCAAGCGCCTGCGCTTCACCGCCGCGCTGCCGGCGACGCCGCTGCCCATGTGGGGCGACGGCGCCCGGCTGCAGCAGATCACCGGCAACCTGATCTCCAACGCGCTCAAGTTCACGCCGCCGGGCGGCAGCATCACGCTGCGCCTCACGGCCGAGGGCGACCGGGGCGTGCTGGAGGTCGAGGACACCGGCGAGGGCATCGCGCCCGGCGACCTGCCCGTGATCTTCGAGGCGTTCCGGCAGGGCGCGCAGAGCCGGGCCGGGGGCCTCGGTATCGGGCTGGACCTGGTCCGCCGCCTCACCGAGCTGCACGGCGGCCGCGTTCGCGTGACGTCGGAGGGCAGCGGCCGCGGCGCCTGCTTCCGCGTGGAGCTGCCGCTGGCGCTTGCCCCCCCGGCCGAGCTGCGCGACGGGGCCCGCCGCTCCAGCCGTCTCGAGCGCCGCGCGATCCTCGTCGTGGAGGACGACGACGACACACGCACGGTGCTGCGCTACATGCTCGAGGCCGAGGGCGCGCAAGTGGAGACGGCCGGCTGCGGTATCGACGGCGTGTCGGCGGCCCAGCGCGGGCGCTTCGACGTCGTGCTCTGCGACATCGGCCTGCCCGACATCGACGGCATGGAGGTGGCGCGCCGGCTGCGCTCGATCGCCGGCCTGGGCGGCACCCGGCTGATCGCGGTGACCGGCTACGGCCAGGCCGAGGACGTGCAGCAGGCGATCACGGCGGGCTTCGACGCCCACGTCACCAAGCCGGTGAACCTCGATCAGCTCCTCGCGCTGCTGGAGACGCGCGACGAGCCGTTGACAGGAGCACGACCATCCGCGTAGAGTGACTGTTGACGCTGCTCTTCCTTTAAGTGGGCCCCGAGAGGCTCGTAAGGAGAGACGATGACCGCCGCACCCCGCCTGCGCGAAAAAGCGCAGGTCCTCGACGAGGCCGCGCTCGACCGCGCCCTCACCCGTATCTCTCACGAGATCCTGGAGCGCAACGGCGGCGCCAAGGACCTCGCGTTCGTCGGTCTGCGCACCCGCGGGGTCACGCTCGCCCAGCGCCTGGCCGTCAAGCTGGCCGCCATCGATGGCACCACGGTGCCGGTCGGCACGCTCGACATCACGCTCTACCGCGACGATCTCGACATGCGCGGGGCCCCGGTGATCCGCGGCACCGACATCCCGTTCTCCATCAAGAACAAGACCGTCGTCCTGGTGGACGACGTGCTGTACACGGGGCGGACCGTCCGGGCCGCGCTCGACGCGCTCATCGATCTGGGAAGGCCGAAGATGATTCAGCTGGCCATCTTGATCGATCGGGGGCATCGGGAATTGCCGATCCGGCCGGATTTCATCGGCAAGAACCTCCCGACGTCCCACCGCGAGAGCGTTGCGGTCCGGCTGCGCGAGCACGATGGCGAAGACCGAGTCGTGATCGAAGAACCGGAGGAGGCCTGACATGGGCTGGACCCGGAAGGACCTCTTGGCGATGCGCGACCTGGACGCCTCCGAGATCCTGCTGCTGGTCGACACGGCGGCCTCGCTGCAGGAAATCGCCAGCCGCGAGATCAAGAAGGTGCCGGCGCTGCGCGGCAAGACCATCGTGAACCTGTTCTACGAGAACTCCACGCGCACGCGCACCTCGTTCGAGATCGCCGGCAAGTGGCTGTCGGCCGACGTCGTCAACTTCTCGGCCGGCGGCTCCAGCGCGGCCAAGGGCGAGAGCTTCATCGACACCGCCAAGAACATCGCGGCCATGAGCCCCGACGTGGTGGTCGTGCGCCACTCCTCGGCGGGGGCCGCCGCGCTGCTGGCCCGCAACCTGTCGTGCTCGATCGTGAACGCCGGCGACGGCGCCCACGAGCACCCGACCCAGGCGCTGCTGGATCTATTGACGATCCGCGAGCACAAGGGCCACTTCGAGGGGCTCAGCGTGGCGATCGTGGGCGATATTGCGCACAGCCGCGTGGCCCGCTCGAACATCCACGGCATGCGCAAGCTCGGCATGACGGTGACCGTGGCGGGACCGCCCACGCTCATCCCGCCCTTCATACAGGAGCTGGGGGTGAAGGTGGCCTACCGGCTCGAGGACGCCATCCGCGACGTGGACGTGATCATGATGCTGCGGCTGCAGCACGAGCGGATGACCGCCGGGCTGGTCCCCTCGCTGCGCGAGTACTCGCGCTACTGGGGCCTCACGCTCGACAAGCTTCGCGCCCAGGCGCGGCCCGACGTGCTCATCATGCACCCCGGCCCCGTGAACCGCGGCATCGAGCTGTCCCCCGAGGTGGCCGACGGGCCGTATTCGATCATCCTCGACCAGGTGACCAAGGGCGTGGCCGTGCGCATGGGCGTACTGTTCCTGCTGGCCGGCAACAAGGCGGCGCACGCATGAGCCTGCTGATCAAGAACGGCCGTGTGGTCGACCCTGCCAACTCGATGGACGCCGTGCAGGACGTGCTGATCTCGGGCGCCCGCATCGAGCGCATCGGCCCCGACCTGCCAGTGGCGGCGGACACGACCGTGCTCGACGCCACCGGCAAGATCGTGTGCCCGGGCTTCATCGACATCCACGTGCACCTGCGCGAGCCCGGCTACGAGTACAAGGAGACCGTCGCCACCGGCACCCGGGCGGCGGCGGCCGGCGGCTTCACCGCCGTCTGCTGCATGGCCAACACCCAGCCGGTGAACGACAACCGCTCGATCACCGACTACATCCGGGCCAAGGCCGCGGTCGAGGGCATCGTGCGCGTGTACCCGATCGGCGCGGTGACCCGCGGGCTCCGCGGCGAGGAGCTGGCCGAGCTGGCGGAGCTGGCCGAGGCCGGCTGCGTGGCGTTCTCGGACGACGGCAAGTGCGTGATGAACGCCGCGCTCTACCGCCGGGCGATGGAGTACACGCTACCCTTCGGCGCGCCGATCATCAGCCACGCCGAGGATCACGAGCTCTCGCGCGGCACCGCCATGCACGAGGGCGTCGTGTCCACCGAGCTCGGCGTGCCCGGCGCCCCGGCCGCGGCCGAGGACATCATCGTCGCCCGCGACATTCTCCTGGCCGAGCTGACGGGCGCCCACGTCCACATCGCCCACCTGTCGACGGCGGGCGCGGTGCGCCTGGTGCGGGACGCCAAGGCGCGGGGTATCCGGGTGACGGCCGAGGTGACGCCGCATCACCTGCTCCTGACCGAGGACGCGGTGCGCACGTTCGACGCCAACGCCAAGATGAGTCCGCCGCTGCGGTCCAAGCGCGACACCGAGGTCCTGCTGGAGGCGCTGATCGACGGCACCATCGACTGCATCGCCACCGACCACGCGCCGCACGCGGGCAGCGAGAAGGAGGGCGAGTTCGACCGCGCCGCCTTCGGGATCGTCGGGCTGGAGACGGCGGTTGGACTGTTGCTGGACCGGCTGGTGAGACCGGGCGCATTGCCCCTGGGCACGCTGATCTCGCGGATGAGCTGCGACCCCGCCCGCCTGCTCGGGCTGCCGGGCGGCAGCCTGGCGCCGGGAGCGGCGGCGGACCTCACGCTGATCGACCCGGGTGCTGCGTGGACCGTCGACCCGACGAAGTTCGCGTCCAAGAGCCGCAACACGCCCTTCGGCGGCTGGTCGGTGACGGGGCGGCCGTGGAAGACGATCGTGGGAGGCGGCATCGTATGGGAGTGAACGAGGCGCTGCTCGTCCTGCGCGACGGCCGCACGTTCCGCGGCGAAGCGCTCGGCGCCCAGGGTGAGACCGCCGGCGAGGTCATCTTCAATACCGCGATGTCCGGCTACCAGGAGATCCTCACCGATCCGTCCTACAGAGGACAGATCGTGACGATGACGTACCCGATGATCGGCAATTATGGATGTAACGACGAGGACGTGGAATCGCGCCGGCCCTGGGCCAACGGCCTCATCGTCAAGGAGGCGTCGCCGTACCCGTCGTCGTGGCGCGGGCGCGTGAGC
>JBGPZN010000643.1:0-2042 GCA_041493815.1 Methylomirabilia bacterium | reverse complement strand
GCTGCCGATCTTGGCCGCGTTGGTGAAGTTCCCGGTGATCCCGCCCTTGACGCTCTTGCTCTGGCGCGCGCTCAGATCCTTGACCGGCCGCTTCTTGACCGAGAGCTTCTTCGACCGAGTCTTGCCCTTCGCGGCTGCCTTCGTCGTCTTCTTCTTGGCCATGTGTTCCTCCGCGCAGCGAGGTGGAGCGAGCGGGCCGCCCGCCTGGTGGCCGGCATCATACCTCCGCGCGCGTGCGTCGCGCTAGACGCGCTCCCGCGTCACGCGTTCGCGGGCTCGCGCCCGGCGGCCCCATTGCACGCCGAGCCAGGCGGCGATGGCGGTGAAGAACAGGGAGAGCGCCGGCGGCGGGGCGCCGAGGAGCGCGCCCTCGAGCCCGCCGATCAGGATCGCCATCCACGCAGGCAGCGGCAGGATGATCGCGGCGTCGCCCACCACCGGCACGACACTCCACGCGAGCACCGCCGGCCAGCCGAGCACGCGGAGAAGGGTTCCCCGGGTACTCACCGCGTGGCCGCGCCCGTAGGCGCGACCGAATCCACAGGCCATCGCACCGGAGAGCAACAGCCCTACGGCCGACACCGTCGCGACGACGAGGTCGAAGGTGTGGAGCTCGAGGAACGACGGCCCCTGCTGCACCACCGACGCGGCGACCGGCTGGTCGATCTCCACGAGTGTGTAGTCGATGGTCTCGACGCGGGCCCTCCCCGGCTGGTAGGTGGACGTCAGCTCGTAGCGGACGATGTGCAGGGATGCCGCGTCGATCCATTGTCGCTGCGTGTAGCGCGTGCGGACACCGCTGCCCTCATCGATGAGCACGTGGAGCCGGTGCCCATCGGGCCAGCGCTCGGCGGCGACGCGCCGCGAGTGCACGGCGACCCGCTCGATCGCGGGCAGCGTCCGGAACGGCACGGGCCACTGCACGCCCGGCAGCAGATAGCTCGGCACGAGCAGCGCCTGGATCCCCGGAGGCGAGGTGTTGACGGGGACGTGGCGGAGCTGCTCGTCGGCAGGCGCGCACGTTCCCGTCGTGGTGCCCTCGACGTAGCTCGTCAGGCAGTGTTCCGGGCCCCAGACGATGCCGGAGGCGGCGTACACCGAGCCGGCGACGCCCCAGCGATTCGTCCACGCGAGCTTGAAGCCCTCGCCGCGGACGAAGTGTGTCTCGAACTCCCCGGAGTACCCGGGCGGGGGAAAGCCCTCGCCGCGTACCGTGCCGCGATCGTGGTAGGTGCGGAGCGAGCGGTAGCGGGTGGCGACCAGCTCCGCGAGCTGCTTGGCGGTGGGCGCGCCTGCCTCGGCCGGCTCCCCGACGGCGGTCGAGAGCGCGAGGACGAGCGCGGCGAGCATTCAGGGCTCCGCCGCCAGCTTCGCCTTGAGCACCTTGCCGGTCGCGCTGCGGGGAAGGGCGTCGAGGAAGCTGATCCGCCGCGGATACTTGAACGCCGCCAGCCGCCCGCGGCACCACGCGATCAGCTCGTCGGCGCCGGCGGCGGCGCCCGGCCGCAGCACGACGAAGGCGGCGATCTCCTCGCCCAGCGCCGGGTCGGGCACGCCCAGGACCGCGGCTTCGGTCACCGCGTCGTGCGTCAGCAGCACGCTCTCCACCTCGGCCGGGAAGACGGAGTAGCCGCCGCGCTTGATGCGCTCCCGCTTGCGGCCGACGATCATGACGTAGCCGTCGGGTGTGACCCGCGCGATGTCGCCGGTGCGGTACCAGCCTTCGGCCAGCGCCGCCGCGGTCTCCTCCCGATTGCCGAGGTAGCCGTCCATCACCGCCGGGGTGTGGATCAGCAGCTCGCCCTCGCCGCCGGCCGCCAGCGCTCGGCCGTCGTCGTCGACCACACGGATCTCGACCCCGGGCACGGGCCGGCCGACGCACTCCGGATGGTCGGTCGGATCGACGGCCAGGTAGGACAGCGGGCGGAAGAGCTCGGTGCTGCCGTAGCCGCGCACGATCCGCGCGCCCGTGCGCGCGCGCCACGCCTGGGTGAGCTCCCAGGGGCAGGGGGCGGCGCCCGAGACGCCCAGCCGCAGGCGCG
>JBGPZN010000297.1:0-4725 GCA_041493815.1 Methylomirabilia bacterium | reverse complement strand
GCCGCCGCCGAGCTCGAGCCGCGACAGCAGGGGGCGCCGGCCGGGGGGGTGGCTCATGCGCGCGCGAACAGGCCGGCGGGCCGGATGAAGAGGACGACGGCCGCGATCAGGTAGAGCACCGCCAGCTCGACCTCGGCGAAGTAGGTGATGCCCAGCGTGCGCACGAAGCCGACGATGAGCGCGCCCACCAGCGCGCCCTCGAGGCTGCCGAGCCCGCCGATGACGACGACCACGAAGGCCAGGATCAGCGCGTCGACGCCCATGCCGAGCACCGCGCCGGAGATCGGCATGACGATGGCGCCGCCGAGGCCGGCCATGAAGCAGCCGAGCGTGAAGGCCTGCACGTAGACGCGCTTGACGTTGATGCCGAGTGCCGAGGCCATGCGCATGTCCTGCGACGTCGCCCGCAGCATCACGCCGAAGCGCGTGCGGTAGACGAATGCCCACAGGCACACCGCGGCGACGCCGCCGACGACGATGACGAAGAGGTTGTAGACCGGGTAGGTGACGCCGAGGATCGAGACGCTGGTCAGCGCGTCGGAGACGGCGCTGGCCGTGAGCGGGTGCGGCCCCCACAGCAGGCGCATGACGTCTTCCAGGATCAGCAAGAGGCCGAACGTCATCAGGAGCTGGTACTCCTCCGCGCGCTTGTACAGCGGGCGCAGCAGCAGCGGCTCCAGGATGGCGCCGGCGGCGGCCGCCGCGAGCGCGCCGCTGAGGAGCAGGACGAACAGCAGCGTCCAGTGCAGGCTCCCGGCCGCCAGCCCGACCACCCACGCCGCCACGTAGGCGCCGAAGGCGTACAGGTTGCCGTGGGCCATGTTGACGATCCGCATGACGCCGTAGACGAGCGACAGCCCGCAGGCGATCAGGAACAGGATCGACGCGTAGAAGAGCGAGTTGAGGGTCTGGGCGACGAGCGTGTCCACGAGCCGCTACCTTGCCCCAGGAGCCGCCGGCGAGTCAACGCGCATCGCCTTGATCTGCGGATCGACGTGGTTGCCGTTCAGCGAGGGCGCGACGAGCACGGTCGCCGGCCGCGGCAGGCCGCCGATCGCCACCGCGCACACCCCCGGCTCCACCGGCGCCGCCGTGCCCGCCCGGGTCACCACGCCGGCGGGGCCGAGGACGACGAAGCGGCACGCCGGCAGCTCGGCGTCCCTCTGGCCGAACCGCGCCGCCAGCGGCTCGGTGACGATCCGGTACTCGCGGGCGAAGCGCTCTACCCGCTCGACCTCCACGGGCATCTCCACGCGATCGCCACGGACCTCGGCCCGGGTGACGAAGGCGCGCAGCGGGATCGGGTAGCGGTTGTAGGAGCCGACGCCGAGCGGATAGCTGAAGTCGCGGACGACCCGCAGCACCACGCGCCCGGCCGCGACCGCGTGGACCTCGTAGGGGCCGTTGGTCACCAGAAAGTGCCGGCGCTCGGCGGCGAACCGCCCGAGCGCGCCCCACCGTCGGCGCGCCTCGCGCTCGTCGACCAGGCGCCGCAGCGCCGGCGGCACGTGCCCCTGCGCCTCCAGCTCTTTCACGAGCGCGGTGAGCCGGTCGCGGACCCGGGCGTCGCGGACCAGGTCCAGCCACGGCACGCCGCGCCGGGAGGCCTCCGCCGCCGAGAAGGCGCCGATCCCGCGGCGCACCGCCTCGTCCATCAGGGCCAGCACGTGCCAGGGCAGAGCGCTCCACGGCGGCGCCAGCGCGGCCAGCTGCTGGGGCTCGAGGCCGCCGCGGGCGAGGTAGACCTCGACGATCGGTACCTCGTACTGCATCACGATCTCGCCGAAGCGCAGCGTCTTGCTCTCGACGCGCAGCACCTTCACGCCGGCCAGCGCCTCGCGCGCCAGCGCCGTCGCGCGCTCGACGTGGGGGTCGTGCCCGGTGCCGTTGCCGGTCGCCCACGCAGTCGCGAACGCGTAGGCGTAGAGCGCGTCGGTGGCGCTCGTGCGGGTGCCGTCCCGGAAGGCCGAGGTGAGGACCTGGTAGGTCACCCTGGCTCGGGCCGTCTTGCCGTCGCCGACCTCGCGCAGCACGCCGGTGCCGCGCTCGGGCAGCAGGGCGTCGCGCGGGATCGGGATCGGGCGCCCGGTGGCCTCGACCGACTCGACGCGCACGCGGTTGTCCGTCCAGCCGTTGTTGTACGGCTCGGGGAAGAGCGCGGGATCGCCGACGGCCGACCAGATCAGCCGGCCGGCGGCGTCGGTGAATCCGCCGACCGGGTTCCACGCCGCCGCCGCCCGCTCGCGCAGGCCGAGCGTGAGCCAGCCGTTCCAGGGGAAGTCCTTGAGCTTGACCGTGCGGACGAAGATCGCCGAATTCAGCCCGGCCTGGGCGTCGGCGGCGACGTTCTCGACGCCGGCCGAGTAGTCGGCGTTCACCCACTCGCGCCGCACCGTGTAGCCGGCCACGACACGCTCGCAGCCGGCGCCGAGCGCGCCGACCAGCTCGCGCTCTCGCTCGATGCGCTCTTCCAGCCGCTCGCTTCCGGCCGTCACCCGCGCGAGCGCGTCGTCGATGCGCCGGCGCGCGGCGACCTCGGTGATCGACGGCGCCAGCAGCGCCCAGGCGTGAAACCACCCTTCCTTGATCCACGGCGGTCCCATCCACCCGTTGACGGTCGTGCCGTGCGCCGCCAGCACGTCGGCCGCCGCCACCTCCTCGACGACCGCGTCCCAGGCTCCGCCCGCCGGCGCCCGCGCCCCGCCGAGCAGCGCCTCCGCGATTCGCCCGTGCCCCCGCAGCCTGAGTGGCGCCTTGCCCGCCGGCGGCCGCACGCGCGCCCCGCTCACGACCGCCTCGGCGCGATCGGCATGATGCAGATAGTCGGAGTGAAACGGCGTGACCGCGTACGGATGCAGGCGAACCCCCGGCGCCTCCCCGAGCCCCGCCACGATCCGCCGTCCCGCCGCGCAGCGCGTCTCCGCCGCCGCCAGCGCCTTCGCCGCCGGATTGAACGTGACGACGACCCACGTGCCCAACGATTCGACCGCCGTCACCCCTTTCGGCGCCGTCTTTCCCGCGAACGGATCCGCCCCGAGGTATCCGTGCAACGTGTTCTTCGCGAACCGCCCAGCCGCCGCCACCACCGGCATCGTCTCGATCGTGATCTCTTGCGGGTAATAGGACGGATAGAACGGCATCTCGTGCCCCGCCTGAACAGGCGCGCCGCAGGCGATGCTCACGAACCCAGCGACGGCAAGTGAGCGGAGGACGGGCGCGATGCGGAGTGTGGTGGCCCGAGGTCGTGAGGGGCGTGGGGGCCACCGCCCGGACAAGTGCTTCATCGGAGGCCGGGCGGTGGCCCCCACGCCCCTCACGACCGTCGGTCGATCAGGAGACCTTGGGCCAGGTCTCGTCGATCCACTTGTACGTCGTGGTCGGCTCTCCCTTGGCATAGCCGGGCGGCGCCGTGATGTTGCGGATCGGCACCGTGATCACGCGCTTGGGGTCGTGGATCGGGAACGGATAGTCGGGCGACTGCATCGCGAAGCCCGTGATCGCGTCCTTGTACCCCTGGTGGTTGTCGGGCCGGATGTAGTTGTAGCCGGACGGGCCCGCGTACATCGCGCCCTCCAGCATGGCGATGATCGCCTGGTCGTCGGGCCAGCCCCCGGCGACGCTGTTGGCCTTCTCGATCGCCTCACGCAGCATGTGCAGCGCCGAGTAGGCGCCCTCGGCCTCGAAGTTCGGGTACTCCTTCCACCGTTCGTGGAACTTCTTCACGAACTGCGTGTTGAGCGGCCACTTGTTGCCGGTCGGATACAGGAAGTGATAGTTGGCGTGCACGCCGGCCACGATCCCCTCGGGATGGTCCTTGCCGAGCGCGTGGGGGGCCACGCCGAACGCCAGCGTGGTCGCCATCTTCATCTTCTTGAACATGTCGTAGCGCAGCGCCTGCTTGTAGAGCGCGACATAATCACCGCCCCACACCGAGCAAAACAGCAAGTCGGGCTTCGACGAGATGGTCTTCGTGATGTGGGCCGTGAACTCCGTCGTTCCGAGCTTGGGCCACGCCTCGGACACCACCTCGATGTTGCCGCTGAGCTTCTTCATCGCGATGTTGAAGTGATCGAACGCGTTGCGCCCGTAGGAGTAATCCGGGTGGATGTGGGCGATCTTCGTCACCTTCGGCCACGCGGTGGACGCGGCGATCGCGGCCATCACGCCGTCCGCCGACTGGATGTTCGTGAGGCGGAAGACGTAGTGCGGGTTGGGCACGGCCTTCTCGAACAGGAAGTCCGTGCAGCCGTCGGTGAAGATC
Organism: Methylomirabilia bacterium; assembly: GCA_041493815.1. Taxonomy (GTDB): domain Bacteria; phylum Methylomirabilota; class Methylomirabilia; order Rokubacteriales; family CSP1-6; genus AR5. Next base: position 464 of record JBGPZN010000297.1, on the reverse strand, counting down.
GTCAGGCACTTCAGCTCCTCGGCCACCGGGCCCAGCGCCGGCGTGTTGCCGCTGGAGATGACGCCGGTGAAGCAGTCGATGTTCTCCGACAGCTTCATGCGGCGCAGCTCTTTCACGTTGGCGTCGGTGCCGGCCGCCTCGTCCGCCTTCACCGTCTCGATCTTGCGCTTGCCGAGCAGGCCGCCCTGCGCGTTGATCTCCTCGGCGGCCAGGATGTGGCCTTTGTAGGACTGCTCGCCGAGGACGGCGGCGGGCCCGGTGAAGAACGTCATGTGGCCGGTCTTGAACGGCTTGTCGGGGATGGTCCCCTTGGCCTTGAACGGTTGCGACTGGGCCTCGGCCGAGGTCGGCAGCACCAGCGAGCCGGCGCCGGCTCCGAGGGCACCGATCGTGACGCCCAGTCGCTCCATGAACTGCCGACGGCTGACTTCTGGAACCATAGTCTCCCCCTCCGTTGTGGGAAG
>JBGPZN010000591.1:0-2265 GCA_041493815.1 Methylomirabilia bacterium | reverse complement strand
CTGGGCGCGATCGTCCCCGGCGAGACCACGTACGAGGACGTGCTGCGCGTGTGCGGCTCGGAGGTGGAGGAGCGCGAGGACCTCGCCCGGCCGGGGCGGAAGACGCTCGTGTATCGCGGCCGGCGCGACGTCCCGCATCGCCGCTGGGCCTGGAGCTGGCTGGCGGCGGTCAGTCACTGGGACGTCGAGCGGCACGAGGTCGAGATCAGCGTCGAGAACGGGATCGTGCAGAACATCCAGGTACGGATCGACCGGGCCCGCTCGGCCCGGCCGTAGAGAGAGGAGACCATGACGACTCGCAAGAAGATCGCCTACGTCCAGGCCGCGTGGCACACCGACATCACCGATGCCTGCAAGGGCGCATTCGTCGACGAGCTGGCCCGCCACGGCTACCACGAGCGCGGGATCGAGTTCTTCTCCGCCCCCGGCAGCCTGGAGCTCCCGCTCATGGCCAAGAAGCTGGCCAAGACCGGCAAGTACGCGGCGGTGTGCGCGAGCGGCTTCGTCGTCGACGGCGGCATCTACCGGCACGAGTTCGTCGCCCAGGCGGTCCTGCAGGGGATCGTGCAGACGTCGCTGGAGACCGAGGTCCCCGTGCTGTCCGCTGTCCTGACCCCGCACCACTTCCACGAGCACGCGGTGCACCAGGACTTCTTCCGGGCCCACATGGCGACCAAGGGCCGCGAGCTCGCCGCCGCCTGCCTGGCGATCATCGAGAACCTGGCGGCGGTCGCGTAGAAGCCCGACGCGGCGTGGTGTAGCCTGGCGCACGTGAGACGGCGCGTCTGCATCCCGCAGTCGCGGGTCGGGAGGGTGCGGTGACTGGCACCCTCGCCGGCCGGCGGCCGGCACGAGCACGACACGGGCGTCGCCCGCGGGCGACCCCGCTACCACGTAGGCCCCCCTTCGTCCTCTCTCCGCGCCCTTCCGGCGACTGCGCGCGGTCCCGGGTCATCCGACCACTGACCAGGCGACCGTGCGGGTGTGCGGACTTCAAATCCGCGATGTGGGTTCGACTCCCCCCCTTGTCTCGACCCTGCCCTCAACCCCAGCGGCGCCCCAGGCCGGGCGCCCGACCCGAGGAGGCACCGATGACGAACGGGCACGAGGCGGGCGCGCTTCACCTGACCACCGCGACCTTCGACGAGGCGCTGGCCGGGCGACCGGAGCCCGTCTTGCTGGGCTTCTGGGCGCCCTGGTGCGGGCCCTGCAGGGCGATCGCTCCGATGATCGACGAGCTGGCAAACGAGATGACCGGCCAGGCGACCGTCGTGAAGATCAAGGTCGAGGCCGAGCCGAAGCTGGCGACACGCTTCGGTGTCCAGGCGCTGCCCGCGCTGATCTTCCTCACGGGCGGCCAGGCCATCGACACGCTCGTCGGCGCCGTGCCGAAGGCCGTCCTCCTCAAGCGCCTGCAGGCGCTGCGGGGGTGCGGCTCCCGAGCCGCCGGGCGGCGCCCGGGCGTAGCGGCGGAGGGCAGCGCGAGGCATCGCAAGACTACCGGTCCCGCCGGAGTATCCCGTATAAATAGGCGCGGGACTCTGTGTGAACCTCCGCGCGGCCCTCGTCGTGATCCTGATTCTGCTGGCGGCGCCAGCCCTGGCGCAGCCGCCCGACTCCGTGTTCCTCGAGGAGCTGACGTGGCCGGAGTTGCGGGCGCTGGTCGCGGCCGGCAAGACGACCATCATCGTGCCGATCGGCGGCACCGAGCAGAACGGGCCGCACATGGCGCTGGGCAAGCACAACGTGCGGGTGCGGGCGCTGTCGGAGCGGATCGCCCGCGCGCTCGGGAACGCGGTGGTCGCCCCGGTGATTGCCTACGTGCCGGAGGGATCGATCAACCCGCCGACCGGTCACCTGCGATTTCCGGGGACGCTCACGGTACCCGACGACGCCTTCCGCCATATCCTAGAATGGGCGGCGCGCAGCGCACGGCTGCACGGCTTCCGGGACGTCGTCTTCCTCGGTGACCACGGCTCGACGCAGGCCGGCGAGAAGGCGGTGGCGGCGCGACTCAATCGCGAGTGGGCGGCGACGCCGGCGCGGGCGCACGCCGTCGAGGAGTACTACCGCGCGGCCACGGTGGGCTTCCGCGAGCTGCTCCAGGCCCGCGGCTATCGGCCCGAGGAGCTGGGCGAGCACGCGGCGCTGCCCGACACGGCGCTGACGCTCGCCATCGATCCGCGGCTGGTGCGGACCGATCCGCCGCGCGACGCGCAGGTGCCGGGCGCCGGCAGCGGCGTCGACGGCGACCCCCGGCGGGCG
>JBGPZN010000365.1:0-3913 GCA_041493815.1 Methylomirabilia bacterium | reverse complement strand
GGTGACGAAGGCCGTCCGCTGGGTCGCGTTCTCGTCATGGTACGGGAAGATGGCCGCATCCTCCGTCGCCTCCGCCTCGGCGCGCCCTCACGACGCGGTGCGGACGGTCGTTCGAATCTGGACGGCGTCACCGATCTTGAACCGGCTGCTGTCGGTGGCGAGCACCTGGATCGGACCCCTCGGCGACTCCACGACGAGCACGCCGCCCGGGTTGATCCCCATGATACGACCGGTGACAACCGCGTGGTCGCCCGGCTCGCTGCTCGGCGAGGAGGTCGGCGCGCCCACCGGCGCCGGCGCCGGCATGGCCGGCGCGCTGTCGGGCACGAGGTCGACCGCCTGCACGCTCGACCGCACCGTGACCGGCTCCCCGACCTTGAACCGCTGGTCGGCGCCGGCCGCGACCCACACGTGGATGAGACCCCGCTCGGAGTTGATGGCCAGCCGGCCGCTGGGGTCGACGGACGCGACGGTGCCCTTGAGCTCGACGACCTCGGGCTGGCCTTTCGGCACCGCTGTCACCGGCCCGACCGGACCAAGGATCAGCAGCAAGTCCGCGGGCGGCGCCAGCGTGCCCGTCACCCGCGCGAACTGGTGAAGCTGCAGCGTGCGCATCTGCTCGGGCGTGGTCTTGACGCGAACGCGCTGACCGTCCTGCCACAGCGTGACCGTGGAGTCCTTCACGTCCCAGGTCCACACCTCGCCCGTGAACACCTGCACCCCGGCAGTTGGTGGCGCGGCGGTGGCGCATCCGGCCAGCAGAGCAGCGATCGCAACAGCTGTCAGTGTCCTCATGGCGTACCTCACCCTTTCCACGATCCAGGGCTACTATATGGGCCCAAGCGTCGCATTCCTACGAGGAGAAACACCATGAAGAAGAAGCCGGCGAAGCGGGGCGCCACGCGCGCCACGAAGCGTGCAACGAAGGACCTCCCTGCCGCCAAGACCCGGACGGTCAGCGGGGGCCGCGAAACCCAGGTGTTCACCTCGGTGTCGAACGTCCTGAAGACGCGGCACGACACCGTCAAGAACTCCATCGGCAATATTCGTTGAGACGGCGGCGGCGCCATGACCCCTGACACGGCGCCGATGGCGGCGGCGCCGTTCGTGTGGCGACCCGACGGTCGCCCCGACTGGCGCGCGATGTGGGAGAGCTTCTGCGACCTGGCCCTGCACGGCGGGCCGCCGCACCGGGGGCCGGACCGTGCGCTGCGCGCGCCGTCGACGCCGGGAGACGCCGCCGCCTCCGACCCCGGCATGGTGGCGGAGATGCGGCGCGGCATCTGGGAGACGACGGGGCTGTTCGCCGAGTCGCCGGAGCCCGGCTGGCTGGCCGTCACCTGCGAGTCGCCGGCGATGGCCGCGTGGCTCGCCTCCGCCATCGTCCTCGAGAACGTCGACGCGCGAGCGGACGAGGACAGGCTGCTGCTCCCGGCCGGGCCGGGCTATCGCCTCGACGACGAGGTGAAGAGCGTCATCACCGTCGTGGCCAAGACCCATCACTACTGGGACGCGCACGTCGTCTCCGACGCCGGCGAGCCCCCGGCCGCCACCCGGTCGGCGCGCGGCATCCCCAGGCCGCTCAAGGTCGGCGTGAGCGGGCCGGCCGGTGGCGGCAAGACCGCGCTCGTCGACGCGATCCGCCGCCGGCTGGCCGGGCGACTGACCGTCGCGGCGCCGGCGGCGGGCGCGGCGCCGCCGGACGATCCGTCGCTCGACCTCGTGCTCTTCGAGCGCACGGCCGACGACGCGGCCGCGGCGTTCAACCGGGGAATGGTCGATGCGACGGTCGGTGTGCTCGACGTCGAGGCGGCCGCGCGCGACTGTCGGGACGGCGGCACGGCGACGACCGGCTGGCGCCTGCTCGTCGTCAGCCGGATCGACGCGGCGGCGGCGCTCGGCGTGGACCTCACGCGCCTGCGGTGCGACCTCCGCGATCGGCGGGGCGATGGCGCCGTTGTCCTCGCGGACCTCACGGCGGCGGACGGCGCCGACGCCGTGCTGGCCTGGCTCGAGCACGAGTTGCTGCTCGGGCTCTGACGCCGGACCCTCGCTAGGACCCGGCCGACCCCGTCAGCCCCTGGATGAACCGGTCGATGACGAGGTTGAAGAGCGCGGCCACCGGGAGTCCGACGAGCAGACCGCCGGCCATCAGCGAGCCCCAGAAGTAGATGTCCCCGCGGATGAGCATCGTCGGTAGCCCCACCGTGATCACCTTCTGATCCGTCGGCGCCGCCAGCACCACCGCGTACAGGTACTCCTGCATCGACAGCGTGAAGGCGAAGATGGAGGTGATGGCGATCCCCGGCCGGCTGAGCGGCAGCATCACGTGCACGATGCCGCCCAGCAGGCCGCAGCCGTCGACCCAGGCCGCCTCCTCGATTTCCAGCGGCACCGAGCGGAAGAAGCCGAACATCAGCCACGTGCAGAGCGGGATCGTGAACGTCGGATACACGAGCACCAGCGCCCACCAGGAGTCGAACAGGCCCAGCTGGCCCACCACGTACGCGAGCGGCAGGAACAGGATGATCGGCGGCACCAGGTAGGTCATGAAGACGGCGACGGCGGTGTTGCCGGCGCCCGGCAGGCGCAGCCGGGCCAGCGCGTAGCCGGCGGGCACGGCGGTCACCACCGTGATCGCGACCACGAGGGCCGACACCAGGGCCGTGTTGAGGACCCACGCGCCGAACCAGGTCTGGGTGAACAGCAGGTGGAAGTGCTTGAGGGTCGGTCCCTCGTAGAGCCAGAACGGGACCCCGCGCATGGAGTAGAGCTCGCGCTCGTGCTTGAACGCGGTGATCGCCATCCACAGCACCGGGAACAGCGCGATGACAAGGAACGGCGTCAGCCCCGCGTAAATCAGCGCGTGCCTGACGGTGGTGCGCACGGCCGTACAGTAGCACCCGCCAGGTGATCGAAGCGCGCGCTACGGCCCCTTCATCCGCACGTCCTCCCAGGCCGGGTACGGCACCAGGTGCTGGGTGTCGAGCATGTGCTCGGCCACGCGCGGCCCCACGCCCCGCAGCGTTCGGTAGTCCATGATGGGCGCGAACATCACCCGGTCGATCGTGAGCTGCTGGATGCGATGGAGCAGGGCCTCGCGCTTGCGGGGGTCGCGCTCGCGCGCCTGCTGCAGGGCCAGGTCGTCGATGTCGGGATAGCCGCCGTAGGCGTAGCTGCCCTTGGAGTAGATGAACTCCGCCACCCGGCTGGCCGCGTTGCCGGAGTTGCCGGCGGCCACCATGAACAGCCCGCGCAGCTTCTTCTCCCGCCAGGCGGCGTAGAAGCTCGCCCGCTCCATCGTGCGGATCCGCACGCGGATACCCACCGCGGTCAGGTAGTTGACGGCCGCCTCGGCGGTCGCGAAGAACGGCGGGATCGGCACGAACTCCCCGGCGTCGAGCCCGTTGGGGTAGCCGGCCTCCTTGAGCAGCTGCTTGGCCCGGGCCGGGTCGTAGGGCAACCCCGCGGTCTGCAGCGCAAAGTCCATGACGCGCGGCACGATGACTGACGTCGGCGGGCAGAATCCCAGGCAGGACGCTTCGTTGATGGCCTGGCGGTCCAGCGCGTAGTTGACCGCCTGCCGCAGGCGCTTGTCGTGCCACGGGGACTTGGGATCCCACTGCTCGGCGAACTCGATCCAGTAGATGGACGCGTGCTTGGAGGGCACCAGCTGCAGCTTCGGATCGCGCCGGACGTTCTCGGCGTCCTCGCCATCCAGCGCGAAGGCGATGTCCGCCTCGCCCCTCTTCAGCATCGCCACGCGGGTCGTGCCCTCGGGGACGCTCTTCATGACCAGCCGCTTGACGTTGGGCACGCGGCGCCAGTAGCCCGTGTAGGCTTCCAGCACCACCTCCACGCCGGGCGCGTGGCTCACGAACTTGTACGGCCCGGCGCCGATCGGATGCTTGCG
>JBGPZN010000547.1:0-2509 GCA_041493815.1 Methylomirabilia bacterium | reverse complement strand
GTCTCGGGCGCCCACGCGTGGAGGCCGCGGGCGCGCCCTCATGGCGAGCCGTCGTCGCCTTTGTCGCTCCGGGCTCGGCTCGCGAGCCGCCCGCGATTCAACTCGTCCGCGCGCCAGCCCCCTCCGGGGGATGGGGGGCCCGAGCGAGCCGAGCCCGGAGCGACTTACGGCGACAGGCGAGCCATGCAGGCGCGCCCGCGGCCTCCGCGCCCGGCCCCCGGCGACGCCGCGCTGCCCGAGATTCGCTAGCGCGCGACGCGGCGGTGGGCGAGCCGCTCAGTTTCCTTGCGAGAGGCGCGCCCGGTCGCGGTTGGCAAGTATGAGATCAGCCGTCGCGACCGGCGCGAGCGCCGCGTTGTCGATCCAGAACCCGACGCCGGTCAGTTGCTCGACCAGAGGCCTTTCGAGGTGGGCGAAGTGTTCACCGATGGTGAGGCCATGCTGTTGTTTGTGCCGCTGGCTCTTCTCTCGCGCCGACTCCCTCGCGATCACAACTCCCTGGCCGGGATGCAGCACCACGAGGTGGACTTCCAATCCTTGAAGCTGGTGTCGATACTCGCGGAGGTCGGCTTGGCTGACGATGACGTAGTCAACAATCGGCGTAAAGCCGGCGGCAGCGTAGGACTGGGCCAGGAGACATTGGTTGCGCATGTTGAGGTGGATTTGGCGGGCTGATTCAGCCACCGGTTCCTGGCCCGGCCACACGTTGCCCGACACGATCCAGCCCTGGAGCAGATCGCCCTCGATGACCACTGCGCGCTCGAGTCGCTCGGCGAGGAGCCGCGCCACCGTGGTCTTGCCGGCCCCAGGAATCCCAGTGATCAACCACGTGTCGGCCATGGGCCCAGAGCGTACCCGAGACGCTGCCGGGCGGGTCCTGAACCTGAAACGGTTGGCGAGCGCGCTGCCGCCGCCGGGGTCCGGACGCTAGGGGAGGGGTGTCACCGTCGCGGTGGCGGTGTTGTTCGTCGCGTCGGGGTCGAGCACGGACGCGGTGCTGATCGTGGCGGTGTTGTCGTGGTCGCCGGCAGGCTGGACGGTGGCGACGATGCTCATCGTTGCGGTGCTGTTGGGGCCGCTGGCGGTCAGGCTGCCTGCCGACCAGATCACCATCCGGCCCATGAAGAGCAGGGTCGTGCCCTGGCTCGGCGTCGCGGAGACGAACGTGTAGCCGGTCGGTAGGAGGTCTACGACCAGTGTGTCGGGGGCGGTGCCGGGGCCGCGGTTGGTCGCAGTGAGAGTGAAGGTCACGGTGGTGCCGGCGGCGGGGGTGGCCACGTCGACGGTCTGGGCGAGCGAGAGGTCGGCCTGGGCCGGCGGCGGTGTGGCGAGGGCGATCACCTGGCGCCCGTCTTCGAGCGACGCGCGGAACACGATTTGCCCGGCTTCGTTGAGACCGCCCAGCTCGACAACGCTCACCGGCGAGCCGTCGAGCACGTCGCCGGTCCGGATCACCTTGTCGCGCACCGGGTCGGAGCCGGTGAAGATGCCGTGGCCGCCGCCGTCGAGGAAGGCCAGGAAGGCCACGGTGCCGGCGTCGTTGATCTGGGGCGTGGCGTCGGCTCCCTCGGCGCCGAACGCGACGAAGGTGTCACCGGTGGCGGCGACGGTGGTCACCGAGCCGTCGGCGTGGGCCAGGAACACGCCGTGGCCTCCGGCCGCCGGCGCTCCGGCAAAGGCGACGGCGCCACCCGCGTTGATCGCCAGGTGCCCGTCGAACGCGAAGCGGTCGGCGGTGACGAGCGGCGTGACCGTGACAGCTTCGCCGCTCACCGTGGCCGCGAAGAGCCCTGTACCGCCGCCGGTTGCCGGCCCGGCGAGGAACGCCACAGTGTTGCCGGCGCTGGCGACGGGCCGGTCGCCCAGGGTGGTGAAGGCGGCGCCGGGCGCCTCGGCGACGGACGTCAGGCTCCCGCCCGGCGTGCCGACCGCAATCTGCTCGCGCGAGGCCGCCAGCGACGCCTTGAAGGCGACGCGGCCGGTGCGGCTCAGTGACGGCGGCGAGAAGCCGCGGGTGACCTCGTCGGTCGCCTGGACGAGCACGGGCTCACGCACGCCGTCGACCGTATAGAGCGCGCTCTCGCCCGAAGGCAGGAGCGTGTCGAGCGCCACGTGGCCGGCGTCGTCGATCGGGAAGCGATCGTGCGGGAAGCGGCCGCCCGCGGGCGGCGAGGCGACGGCGCGCAGGGTCGGACCGCCGCCCGTACCGATCCAGATCGCATCGTCCTCGTCGGGCAGGCTCCCCGCGAAGGCCACGGCGCCGGCGTCGTTGACCGTGGGGACGCCGGTGAACGCGCTGAACGAGGCGTTGGCGCCGGCGAAGGCGATCGGCGTGAAGGTGTACGGCGCCGGCGGCGGCAGCGGCGCAGTGATCGTCACCAGAGCTGCGGCCGGCGTGCCGAGCACCGCGTTCGGTGACGGGTTGCGCAGCCTCACCGTGAAGGTCTCCGGCGTGTCGGGCAGCGCGTCCGCCAGGGTCTGCGCCGAGATCGTGGCGGAGGCCGAGCCG
>JBGPZN010000529.1:0-2607 GCA_041493815.1 Methylomirabilia bacterium | reverse complement strand
GTTCGGCGGTTTTCGGGTCTGGCGTTCGGGGCGGTGGTGGTGCTGGTCGTCGCGGGGGTGGTGCTGACGTGGCAGTACGTCGGCGAGTGGGCGGCGCTGGTGGGGACGGCGTATGGCGTGATGGTGCTCAGCAAGGTCATCGTGCTGCTGGCGATCCTCGCGCTGGCGGCGCTGAACTTTCGGGCGGTGCGGGGCGCGAGCGCGGGCACGGACGTGCGACTGCGGCGGTTCGTGGAGGTCGAGCTGGGGCTCGGCATCACGGTGCTCTTCGCCGCGGCGTCGTTGACGTCGTTGCCGCCGGCGGTGGACGTCACGACCGACCGCGCGACGGTGGCGGAGGTCGCGGGGCGATTCGTTCCGGCGCCCCCGCGATTGACCAGCCCGCCGGTGGCGGAGCTGATCGCCAGGGCCGAGCCGCTCATGGCGCCCGTCACGCGGCGGGAGCCGATCGAGCGGGCGTGGTCGGAGTACAACCACCACTGGGCCGGCTTCTTCGTCCTCACGATGGGGTTGCTGGCCGCGCTCGAGCGGCTGGGCGTGCGGGCCGCGCGCCACTGGCCTCTCGTCTTCCTGGGCCTGGCGACCTTCCTTTTCCTGCGCAACGACCCGCGCGCGTGGCCGCTGGGGCCGGCTGGGTTCTGGGAGAGCCTGACGCTCCCCGACGTGCTGCAGCACCGCGCGTTCGTCGTCCTCATCGTGGCCTTCGCGGTGTTCGAGTGGATGGTGCGCACCGAGCGCCTGCCGCGCCGGCCCTGGGGTCACGTGTTCCCGCTGCTGTGCGCGGTGGGGGGCGGGATGCTGCTGACGCACTCCCACGCGATGTTCAATCTCAAGGACGAGTTCCTCGCCGAGGTCACGCACGCGCCCCTCGGCATCCTGGGCGCGTTCGCCGGTTGGGGCCGCTGGCTCGAGCTGCGGCTGCCCGGATCGGGCCGCGGGCCGGGCTGGCTGTGGACGCTGTGCCTGATCGCCGTCGGGCTGATCCTCGTCGTGTATCGCGAGGCCTGAGAGGCCGGACGATAGGATAATGGGCGCCATGCCTGCCGGGTTCTTCGACGAGGCCTGAGCGCCCTTGCGGAGCGCGCGAGCGTCGCGTAGTGTGGCCGCCGGGATCGCGCTCGAGCCCGACGCGGAGCGGGCGCTGGGGGTGCGGCCGAGCGCCTCGGCGGTGATCTTCGATCGCCGCGGTCGCCTGCTGCTGCAGCAGCGCTCCGACGGCGGGCAGTGGGGACTGCCGGGCGGCTCGGTGGAGATCGGCGAGTCGGTGCACGACGCCGTGATCCGCGAGGTGCGCGAGGAGACGGGGCTGCGCGTGACGGTACGTCGCCTCGTCGGCGTGTACTCCGACCCGGCGCTGCAGGTCGTGCGCTACCCCGACGGCAACGTGTGGCACTACGTCAACGTGTGTTTCGAGTGCGTGGCCCAGGGCGGGGAGCTGACGACCTGCGACGAGACGCTCGCCCTGAAGTACGTGTCGCTCGCGCGCCTGCCCGCCACGCTGTTGCCCAACCATCGCATCCGGATCCGCGACGCGTGCAGCCGGCGCGCCGCGGCCTTCGTGCGGTAGGAGGATGCCCAGGTGATGCGGAGGATTCATCACGTCGGGATCGTGGTGGAGCGTCTCCGGGACGCCTACGCGTTTTATCGTGACGTGCTCGGACTGCCGCTCGTCCGCGAGGCGGAGATCGCCGAGCAGGGCGTGCGGGCGGCGCTGCTGGCCGCGGGCGACAGCGAGATCGAGCTGCTGGAGCCGCTGGGACCGGCCACCCCCGTCGGCCGCTTCCTGGCCAAGCACGGCGAGGGCCTGCATCACCTGTGCTTCGAGACGCCCGACGTCGGCGCCTCGCTCGTCGAGTTCAAGAATCGCGGCGTGCAGGTGCTCGACACCGCGCCGCGGGCGGGACTGGCCGGGCAGATCGGCTTCCTGCATCCGAGCGCCTGCTCCGGCGTGCTCGTCGAGCTCGCCACGCCGCCGGCGCCGGCGGTGGAGGAGCGGCCCTCGCCGCTGCGTCTCAAGCGCCTGGTGATCGGAGCCGAGGACGTGCGCACCACCGCCGGCATCTTCCAGTCGCTGTTCGGATTCGGCGAGGTGGCGATCAACGGGGGGCCCCGCATGATGCTGGCCGTCGGCCGCGGCTCGCTGCTGGTGGTGCCGGCGCACGAGGTGGGCGGCACCGCCGGCATGGTCGCGCTCTCGTTCGTGGCCGAGGATTTCTTCGCGCTGACCGCGGCCCTGCGGAAGGCCAACACGCCGCGTCTGGACGGCACCGGCGAGGTCACGGTGGAGCCGCGCGGCAGCCACGGCGTCCACCTGCACATCAGCCGGTACATGTTTCCGTGATCCCGCGCGCGCGCAGCGGTCCCCTCGATCGCTGACCTCGAGCGCGCGAGTCGGGCCGCGCTCTACGCGTTGTTGGTGGGGGCGCCGCTGGCCTCGGGCGCGTATCACGGCTGGCCGCTGGCGGTGGCGTTCGTGCTGGTGGGCATCGCCGCCGCCGCCTGGCTGGCGGCCGGATTGGCCGCGGGGCGTCTCGAGTGGCGGCGCACACCGCTCGACCTCCCGGCGCTGCTGCTCTTTGCGCTGATCGCCGTCCAGCTCGCGCTCGG
>JBGPZN010000310.1:0-4444 GCA_041493815.1 Methylomirabilia bacterium | reverse complement strand
GGTGCGGCTGGGGACGAACGACTGATGGGTCTCGTCCACCACCGCGCAGGCGACGCTGAGGACGAGCGCCAGCCACGCGGCGACCGGCGGCCGGGCCACCCCGCTGCGCGCCAGCCCGCGGAACCACAGGGCACCGAGGATCGCGTACTCGGTGAAGTGGGCGAGCTTGCGCGTGACGCCGTGGATGACGTCGACGTGATGCGGATGCAGCCCCGGCAGGAGCCAGCCCAGGATGGATTGGACCAGGCTGCCGGTGTTCGCGGCGCTGAATTCCGCGGACGAGGCGGAGAGGACCACCGTCATCCACGCGATGGGCGGCAGCCAGTCGGCGAGACGCTTCACTCTTTCATGATACAGTCGGCCCGATGCTCGGCGAGATCCTCGACGATCTGTTGATCTCCGCCTCGACGGGCCGATGCATCACCGCCACCCGCCATTTCCCCGCGCGCCCTCCCGTGCTGGCGCCGTTCCCCGCCTCGCTCGATCCGCGCATCGCCGAGACGTTGCGCGCGCGCGGCATCGAGCAGCTGTTCAGCCACCAGCTTCGCGCGTGGGATCTCGTGGAGGCCGGCCGCCACGTCGTCGTCGTCACGCCGACGGCGTCCGGCAAGACGCTCTGCTACAACCTGCCGGCGCTGCAGTCGCTGATCGATCGGCCGGAGGCCCGCGTCCTCTACCTGTTCCCGACCAAGGCGCTCGCGCAGGACCAGCTCGCCGAGCTGGAGGCGATCGCCAGGTCGCTGCCTGAGATGCGCATGTTCACCTACGACGGCGACACGCCCCAGGACGCCCGGCGCGCCGTGCGCGCGCGCGCGAACCTGGTCCTGACCAACCCCGACATGCTGCACTCGGGGATCCTGCCCCATCACACGAAGTGGGCGACGCTGTTTGGGAACCTCCGGTACGTGGTCATCGACGAGCTGCACGCGTACCGCGGCGTGTTCGGCTCCCACCTCGCCAACGTGCTCCGTCGCCTGAAGCGTATCTGCGCGCACTACGGCTCGACGCCGCAGTTCATCATGGCGTCGGCCACGATCGCGAATCCCGGTGAGCTGGCCAGCCGGATCACCGGCGAGCCGGTCGACGAGATCACCGAGAGCGGCGCCCCCACCGGCGACAAGACGTTCGTGTGCTACAACCCGCCGGTGGTGAACCCCGAGCTGGGAATCCGGGCGCCGTACCTCGGCGAGGCGGCCAAGCTCGCCATCCGGCTGCTGCGGGCCGAGGTGCCGACGATCGTGTTCGCGCAGAGCCGGCTCTCGACCGAGGTGCTGTTGACCTCGATCAAGCAGGGCGTGGCCGACCGCGCCACCGGGGACTCCGGGATCGTGCGCGGCTACCGCGGCGGCTATCTGCCGAACCGCCGTCGCGCGGTCGAACGCGAGCTGCGGACGGGCGAGGCGCTGGGCGTGGTGTCGACCAACGCGCTCGAGCTCGGTGTGGACATCGGCCACCTCGACGCCGCCGTGCTGGCCGGGTATCCGGGCACGATCGCCTCGCTGTGGCAGCAGGCCGGCCGGGCCGGCCGCCGGACCGACCCGTCGGCGGCGATCCTCGTGGCCACCAGCGCGCCGCTCGACCAGTTCATGGTGACGCATCCGGACTATCTCTTCGGCACGCCGCCCGAGCACGCGCGGATCAATCCCGACAACCCGTTCATCCTCGTGAACCACCTCAAGTGCGCGGCCTTCGAGCTGCCGATCCCCGAGGACGAGCGCTTCGGCGACGTCGACGTCCGGCGCGAGCTGGCCGCGCTGGAGGACGAGGGGGTGCTGCACCGCGCGGGCCCGCGCTATCACTGGGCGTCGGAGACCTATCCGGCCGACCACGTCTCGCTGCGCACGGTGACCACCGACAACTTCGTGGTCATGGACACGACGTTCCGCGACGAGAAGCAGACGAAGAAGCGGCAGATCATCGCGGAGGTCGACTGGGGCAGCGCGTTCGCGACCATCTATCCCAAGGCGATCTACCTGGTGGAGAGCGTGCCGTATGAAGTGCAGGAGCTGCACTTCCGCGAGGACGAGGAGAAGGTCGCTTATGTAAAGCGGGTGGACGTCGACTACTTCACCGACGCCGTCAGCGCCAAGGGGGTGTGGATCCTGCGGCGGCTGGAGGACCGCGAGCATCGCGGCTATCTGGCCGAGCAGGGCGAGGTGCTGGTGGCGGAGAAGGTGGTCGGCTTCAAGAAGATCAAGCTGGGGACGATGGAGAACGTCGGCTCCGGCGAGGTCGAGCTGCCCCAGCAGGAGAAGCAGACGACCAGCGCCTGGATCACCGCGCCGCCGGCCACGCTGGACCGCGTGAGCAGATCGCGCGAGGAGCTGATCGACGGCCTCCGCGCGGTGACGTACCTGCTGCATCATTTAGCGCCGATCTTCCTGCTGTGCGACATCCGCGACCTCGGCTCCTGGCTCGGCGACACGACGCCCGCCGAGGCCGGCGCGGTCGCGACGCGTGAGTCGGCCAAGCAGCGCCTCCTGCAGGCCGCGCGCTTCAATCCCACGATCTATCTCTACGACGCGCACGCCGGCGGCATCGGCCTCGCTGAGCGCGTGTTCGAAGTCCTGCCCGACCTCCTGCGGCACGGGCTCCAGACCCTGACGGCGTGTCCGTGCGTCGCCGGCTGCCCCTCGTGCGTGGGCCCCGTCAACGAGGTCGGCCGCCGCGCCAAGGCCACCGCCGCCCGTCTCCTCGCCGCGCTCACCGCCTGAGTCCGATGCCCAGCCTGGACGAGCTCCGCCGCGTGATCCGGCGCATCGAGACCGCGCGGCCGCCGCGTCCGGTCGCCGAGCCCGTCGAGCGCGTGGTGGACGGCGAGCTGTGCGACACGGGCCAGGGCAGCATCGTCGTCGTCCGGCGCGAGTATCCGCTCACGCACCGCCACGGTGGCGAGCCGCTCGGCGACGCCCGGGACGCGTCGTTGCCGCTGCTGGCCCAGGCCGCCCGCGTGGAGGGCGAGGTCGGCGCCGCCGACGGGCTCCTCTTTCTCGACACCGAGACGACCGGGCTGGCCGGCGGCACCGGCACCTACGCGTTCCTGGTCGGCGTGGCGTCCCTCGAGGGCGCGCGGGTCGTGGTGTCCCAGTACTTCATGCGCGACTTCGACGATGAGCCCGCGCTGCTGGCGGCGCTCGAGCCGCTGCTCACCCGCGCCAGCGCCGTCGTGACGTTCAACGGCGCCGGCTTTGACCTGCCGCTGCTGGAGACGCGGTTCGTGCTCGCCCGCCGCCGGTGGCCGGCGGCGCTGCCGCACCTGGACCTGCTGCGCCCCGCGCGGCGGGTGTGGACCGGCTGGCTGTCCGACTGCCGGTTGTCGACGCTGGAGAGCGCCGTGCTCGGCCTCGAGCGCGAGGACGACGTGCCGGGCGCGATGATCCCCCTGCTCTACTTCGACTACCTGCGCTCGCGCCGGGCGGCGCCGCTGCGGCGGGTGTTCGAGCACAACCGCTCCGACGTGCTGTCGCTCGTCGCGCTGGTGGGCTGGTTCGGGCGCGCGCTCGCCGACGGCGCCGCCGTGCGGCCCGAGGAGCTGGCCGGCCTCGGCCGCTTGTGGGAGCCGGTGGATCTCGAGCGCGGTCTCGGCTGCTACCGTGCCGCCCTCGAGGCGGGGTTGCCCGAGCCCGTCGCACGCTGGGCGCGGCTGCGGCTGGCGTGGTGGGAGAAGCGCGCTGCCCACTGGGAGGCGGCCTGCACGCTGTGGGAGGCCGCGCGCGCCCACGAGGTGTTCGATCCGCGTCCGTGGGAAGAGCTGGCGAAGTACCACGAGCATCGTGCTCGCGATCTGACCGCCGCGCGCGAGGTCGTCGAGGACGCGCTCGGCCTGGCCCGCGCCGCCGGCGCCGCCTCGCGTGTGCTCGAGGCGTTCGCGTATCGTCTCGACCGGCTCAATCGCCGCCTCGAGCGCCACCCTGGCCGCTGCTGACTCGCCCCGCGTGCGGCTCGTCACGCTGGGCGAGCGCCCCGACCTGCTGCCGGCACTGCGGCGCCTCACGGCGGCCGTGTGGCCGCCGACGATGGAGTACGTCCATCACGACGCCGTGTGCCTGCGCCACTGGCCCGCGCTCGTCCATCACTTCGCAGAGTTCCAACCGCTGCTGTGCGATCGTCACGGCCGCGTCGTGGCCGGTGGCTACACGATCCCCTTCGTCTGGGACGGGCGCCGCGCGACGCTCCCCTCGGGCGTGGACGCCGTGCTCGTGCGGGGCGTGCGCGACCGGCAGTGTGGCCGTCCCCCCACCACGCTCTCGGCGCTGCTGGCGGTCGTCGATCCGACCCTGCAGGGTCGGGGACTGAGCCGCGCCGTCATCCGCGGGATGGCGACGCTCGCCGGGCGTCACGGACTTCGAGCGCTCGTGGCCCCCGTGCGTCCGACGCTCAAGCACCGCTACCCGCTCACGTCGATGGCTCGCTACGTACGCTGGCGTCGCCCAGACGGCGCGCC
>JBGPZN010000385.1:0-3771 GCA_041493815.1 Methylomirabilia bacterium | reverse complement strand
TCGTTCGATACCGTGAACGTCGGGTCGGGTGGGTCGATTGCGCGAGCTTCGCCGTCATGGACGAGCTGGACGTCAGCCGCTTCTTCGGGTTCGACGAGGACTTCGTGCGCGCCGGTTTCACGGCCTATCGCTAGGAGTTCCAGCCAGCCGGTATAATCGATCGCGTCTCGCCGGCCCATTGCCGGCGGTCACCGAGAGGCCGTTGAGCCATGAGTGAATCCGAAGACTTCGCGACGCTGTTCGCTCGCCACCAGACCGGACCGGGGCTGGAGCGCGGGCAGGTCGTCAAGGGACGCATCATCCAGATCAGGGGTGAGCACGTGTTCGTCGACGTCGGCGGCAAGGGCGAGGCCTGGATCGACCGCGGCGAGCTGACCGACGACGAGGGGCGGCTGCGCGTGGCCGTGGGCGACGAGGTCGAGGCCACGGTCGTCTCGACGGGCGACGAGGTGCGGCTCTCGCACAAGCTCCGCCAGGGCGCCCAGGCGCGCGAGGCGGTGGAGATGGCGGCGCAGAGCGGCATCCCGGTCGAGGGCAAGGTGGCGGCGGTGATCAAGGGCGGCTACGAGGTGACCGTCGCCGGCCTGCGCGCATTCTGCCCGATGTCGCAGATGGACCTGCGCCGCAACGAGACGCCGGAGGAGCACGTCGGGCACGTGCTGGAGTTTCGCATCACGCGCTACAGCGAGAATGGCCGCAACGTCGTGCTCTCGCGCCGCGTCCTGCTCCAGGAGCAGGCCGCCGAGGCCGCGGAGGAGACGCGCAAGAAGCTCGTCCCCGACGCGGTGCTGCCCGGCATCGTCGCCTCGCTCGCCGACTTCGGCGCGTTCATCGACCTGGGCGGCGTGCAGGGGCTGGTGCCGATGTCCGAGCTCTCGCACTCGCGCGTGGGGCGCGCGGCCGATCGGCTGCACGTGGGCGAGGCGGTGACGGTCAAGGTGCTGCGGATCGACGCGGACCGGGGCAAGGTCACGCTGAGCCTGAAGGCGCTCGAGGGCGACCCGTGGGTGGCGGTGGCGGGCCGGCTGCGCGAGCGGCAGGTGGTGCGCGGCCGCGCCGTCCGGGCCACCGACTTCGGCGTCTTCGTCGAGCTGATGCCCGGCGTCGACGGGCTCCTGCACGTGAGCGAGATCCCGCGCCACCGCCAGGTGGCGATGCGCGAAGCGGTGGCCGGCGGCGCCGAGATCCTCGTGATGATCGTCGGCATCGACTCCGGCAAGCGCCGCATCGCGCTGGCGCTGGCGCCGGAGGACGCTGTGATCGGCGAGGAGATGACCTCCAGCGTCGCGGTCGGCGCCGTGCTGAGCGGCACGGTGGAGCGCGTCGAGCCGTTCGGTGTGTTCGTCCGGCTGGGCCCCGGCCAGACGGGGCTGGTGCCCAACGCCGAGCTGGGCGCCGCCCGCGGCGCCGATCCGCGCAAGGCGTTCCCGGCGGGCAGCGAGATGAAGGTCTTCGTGCTGGCGATCGAGGAGGGCGGCCGGCGCATCCGCCTGTCGCGCGAGAAGGCGATCACCCACGAGGAGCAGGCCGAGACGCAGGCCTATCTGAAGGACGCGCGGAAGGGCGGCGGCTTCGGCATGACGCTGGGTGAAAAGCTGAGCCAGGCGCGTAAGTCCTGACGCCGCGTACCGTCGTGTCCCGGGCGAGGGCCATGGTCGCGCTCGGCCTCGTGCTGTGGGCGACCCCCGTCACGGCTCAGCGCAGCGCCCCCGCCGCCCGCAAGTCGCTGGCGGAGCTGACGGCCGACGTCCTGCGCACGACTCGCGAGTACCGGGCCACGCTCGAGCGCGCGGTGCCGGGGCACGAGGCCCACATCCGCGAGACCAACGAGGCCCTGCACGAGCGCCGGAAGCTTCACGCGGCGGGGGCGCTGGCCGAGTCGTTCGTCGCGGACGCCGAGCGCGCGCTGGCAAGGGCAGAGCGTGACCTCGTCGACACTCTGACGGCGATCGAGGAGGCCGACCAGATCATCTTCGAGGCCTCGCTCCAGCAACGGCTCGCGCGGCTGGCCCCGCTGCCGCGCGGCGGCTACGAGGACGCGGCGACGCTGGTGCGGTTCGCCGGCGCTGCCCCGTGGTCGCTCAAGGACGTGCCGGCGCTGGCGCAGCGCTTCGCCGAGGCCTTCGGGCGGAGCCTGCCCATCAGCTCCTTCGGGCAGACGAAGGTCCACGATCGACTCGGGCTCGACCACCGGGCGGCCATCGACGTGGCGGTACACCCGGACGGCGCGGAGGGCCGCTGGTTGATGCAGTATCTGCGGCAGTCGGGCATCCCGTTCATCGGCGTGCGGGGAGAGGTGCCGGGCTCGTCCACGGGCGCGCACGTCCACGTCGGCAACCCGTCGCCACGGCTGATCGCCCGCTGAAGCGGGCCGCGTTGACAGCCGCGCCGCCGCTTCGTAGCATCGACGCATGACGACCACCGCGACGACGACGACGCAGCGGTACCTGACCGACGAGCAGATCGCGAGCTATCGCCGGGAGGGCTACCTGGCCATCCCGCGCCTGATCGATGCCGAGCGCGTCGAGGCGCTGCGGCGCGTGACCGACGCGTTCGTCGCGCGCTCGCGTGGCGTCAGCCGTACCGACGGTGTCTTCGACCTCGATCCGCGCCACACGGCGGCGGCGCCGGTGCTGCGGCGCATCAAGAACCCGGCCGACAACGATCCGCGCTACCTGTGGGTGACGCTGGAGTCTCCCATCCTCGACATCGTGAGCGAGCTGATCGGGCCCTCGATCCGCTTCCAGCACAGCAAGCTGAACCTCAAGGGCAGCCACATCGGCGCGCCCGTCGAGGTGCACCAGGACGCCGCGTTCTATCCGCACTCGAACGACGACGTGCTGGCCGTCGGGCTGCTGCTGGACGACGCCACCGCCGAGAACGGCGCCATGGCGGTGCTGCCCGGCAGTCATCGCGGGCCGATCCACACGCACTTCGACGCGCAGGGACGCTTCGTCGGCTGCATGCGGGCCGAGGACATCGCGCGCCTGGATCGCAGCCGCGCCGTGCTGCTGGACCTGCCCGCCGGCAGCATCCACATCCACCACTATCGCCTCATCCACTGGTCCGCGCCCAACACCTCGCCCGGCGATCGCCGCCTCCTCATCAACTCCTACACCGCCGCCGACGCCGTCAACCTCGCAACGGACTCCGCGGGGTCACCGATGTACGGCAAGCTCCTCCGCGGCACCTGGCCCGCCGTCGCTCGCCGCACGGCCGGCGACATGCCGATGCCGCCGGACTTCAGTCAGGGCTACAACTCCATCTACGAAGTCCAGGCCGAAGCCGCCGCCGTCGCAAAGATGTAGCGCCGCGAAAGACGCAGCCGCGCGTCGGCGCGGGGCGAGCCGCGGAGGGGTGGGGCGCCCAGGGCGTGCCCTTGGCTCGCCTGCGCGGCGCGGGCGGGGCTCGCTCGGCCCCCCATCCCCCGGAGGGGGCTGGGTCGGGGGCTGTCGATCGTGGGCGGCTCGCTCGCCCCGCCGGCGGAATCGGTTGGCGGTACGGCTCGCCAAGTGGCACGCCCTGGGCGCCCCACCCCTCCGCGGCTCGCCCCGCGCCAACGCGGAGCTCAGCCTTTGACGGAGCCGGCGGCGAGTCCCTCAACCATCCAGCGATGGATGAACATGTATAAGGCGACGACCGGGACTGTCGTGATTACCGACGCCGCCATCAACTGGCCCCAGTGGAAGACGTCGCCGTAGATCAGCAAGTTCAGTCCGACGGGGACCGTGGTCATCGTTTCGTCCTGGATGAAGATGAGCGCGTAGAGGA
>JBGPZN010000433.1:0-3346 GCA_041493815.1 Methylomirabilia bacterium | reverse complement strand
GGCACGATCGTCTATCGCGTGACCGTGGACGCGCTCACCGGCCGCGTGCGGAGCAGCCGGCAATGAGCCGCCAGGACGGCTTCACCCTCATCGAGGTGCTGGTCGCCTTCGCGATCCTCAGCCTCACGGTCGTCGTGGCCGTGCAGGGCTTCGCGGGGGGTCTGCGCCTGCTCAAGCTCTCCGGCGACCATCAGCGCGCGATCCTGATCGCCGATCAGAAGGCGCGCGAGGTCGTCGTCCCCAAGGAAGGCCGCGAGGAAGGCACCGAGGGCGGGTTCGCGTGGGAGCGTGTCATCAAGCCGGTGCCGGCGCCGGAGCTGGACGTGCCCGGCCGCCCCGCCAAGTGGCGCGTGTACGAGATCACCGTGCAGGTGGCGTGGGGCGAGCAGCGCCGGACGGTCGGCGTGACCACCCTGCGGACCGTCTCCGACACCGAGCAGCAGGAGGCCGGCCGCCGATGAACCGCGGCAGTCGCGGGGAGCGCGGCTTCACGCTGGTCGAGGTCCTCATCGCGCTGGCCATCGTGGGCGCGCTGCTGGTCATCGCCTTCGGCGGGCTGCGGGTGGCGACGAGCGCCTGGCGGCAGGGCGAGGACCGGGCCGAAGCGCACCAGCACCTGCGCAGCATCGCGCTCATCCTGGCTCGTGCGATGTCCGGGACGTACCCGTACCGGGCCTCGCGCGGTCTGGCGCCCGAGCCGGTCGTGCTCTTCGCGGGCACCGAGCAGCGCGTGGAGTTCGTGACCCGGGAGACGCCGTTTCCCGCCGCCATCCCGATCGCATTCACGGCCGTGGTCTTCAGCTTTGACGAGAGCGGCGAGCCGGGGCTGGTCGTCCGCCAGCGTGCCCTGCCCAACCGCGAGCCGTTCAGCGAGGCGACGATCGTCTTTCGCGATCCCAGCGTCACCGCGCTGCGGTTGTCCTATCTCGACGAGAGCGGCTGGAAGGAGAGCTGGGACGGCGCCGAGGCCAAGGCCACGCCGCGCGCCGTGCGGATCACCGTCGCCACCAGCCTCAATGGACGCACCGAGGAGCTGCCGCCGCTCACGGTGTCGCTACGGACGGCGCCGCCCCAATGACGCCGCGTCGCCCGACCGGCCGCGAACGCGGCTTCGCGCTGATCGCGGTGCTCCTCGTGCTCGCGTTCGTCGCGGTCGTCGGCGCCGAGTTCGCGTACTCGATGCGGCTGGAGGCCACCGCCGCCCGCATGTATAAGGAGACGCTGATCGCGACCCACCTGGCCGAGGCGGGTCTGGAACAGGCGATCCGCGAGATCGTGTCGGAGTTCGCCTTCGTCGGACTCGGCAACGACAAGGACGCGGACGCCGACGCCGAGTGCCCGCTCGTCTTCTACACGAGCGCGAAGCTCGCGCTCAAGCGCCTGCCCCACCGCAACGTGCCACTCGGAGCCGGGCAGTTCACCTACTGCATCACCGACGAGGAGGCGCGGCTGAACCTCAACACCTCGCCCCCGGACCGGGTCGGGCGGCTGCTGCAGGCCCTGGGGCTCGAGCGGCAGGCCCGCGACGTCGTCGTCGACAGCCTGCAAGACTGGCGCGATCCCAACGAGGAGCACCGGGCCAACGGGGCCGAGAGTGAGGACACCTACCTCAAGCTGCCGGTCCCCTACCGGTCCAAGAACGGCAACCTCGACTCGCTGGCCGAGCTGATCCAGATCAAGGGTGTGACGGCCAAGCTGCTGGACGGGGAGGAGGGTCGCCCGGGGCTGGCGGGCCTGGTCACCGTGAAGACGCCCGGCCAGATCAACATCAACACGGTCCGGCAGGAAGTCGTCCGGGCGCTCGGTCTGTCCGATGCCGAGTTCACCGAGATCGAGCAGGCCCGCCGGCTGGGGCCCTATTCCTCCTCACGATTCTCGGGCCGGGGCCTGGCGTTTACCAGCCGAACCTTCCGGATCGAGGCCCTGGGGCTGGTCGACGGCCAGGTTCGCGCCCGGCTCACGGCCATCGTGCAGAAGCGGACCGATGCCGGGGGAGAGGGGGTAGCCGTGCTGGAGTGGTCCGGCGTCCACTGACGAACGGATTAACTCCACTCCGCGCAGGTTTACCGTTTAATCTCATGCCATGAGGTTGACCCCAGTGAAGTTCTCGCAGGTCCGCCTGGCGGTCGTGCTGTTGCAGGATCGGCTGGCGGTGGCGGCCGTCACCGGCGAGCGCACGGAGACGTTCACCATCGCCACCGAGAATCCCGCGGCCGTCCTGCGCGAGGAATTGACCAATCGACAATTGACTCCGCGGACGGTGTCGCTGGCCCTACCCCGGACGTCCGTCTTCGTCAGGCCGATGGAGCTGCCGGCCGTCGGTGGCGACCTGCGTGAGATGGTTCGGCTCAATCTGGATGGTCACCTGCCCTTCGCCGCCGACGACGACACCGCCTTCGACTTCGCGCCGCTGCCCACCGAGGGCGACGGCGCCGTCCACGACGATCTCTTGCGGCGCGTGCTGGTCACCGCGGCCGAGTCGCGTGTGGTCGAGGCGGCGCTGCGGATCGCCGAGGAGGCGCGCCTGCGACCGGCGTCGCTCACCGTGGCCTCGCACGACCTGCTGGCGCTCGCCCATCCCGGGCGCGGTCAGCGGGTGGTGTGGGTGCATCACACGGGCGCCGCCGCCGACATCCTGTGTTTGTTCGGCTCGTCGCTGGTGTTGAGCCGCTCGGCGCCGGCCCCCGACGAGGCCTCCATGGGCGAGGAGATCCGGCGCTCGCTGGCGGCCGCGCGCTGGCGGGAATGCGACGCGATCTGGATCTCCGGCGACCTGCCCCTCGACGCGCTCGTCGGAGCGGCGTTGCCCGCGCCGGTCAGCGAGCCTGTCTACGCCGCGCGTGTGCGTGAGCGGGTGGCGGCGCTGCCCGTCGAGGACCGCGGCGCCCACGAGCTGGCGCTGGGGGTGGCCCTGGCGCGGCGCGGGCGGCCGCTCGACCTGCTGCCCCCGCGCCTGCGGCCGCGCCGGCTCTCACGTGCGCAGGGTCTCACGCTCGCCGTGGCCTCCGCGACGGCGCTGCTGGTCATCACCGCGCTGCTGGTACCGGGACTGCGTGAGCAGCGGCACCTCAACCGGATCAACGCGGAGATCACGCGCCTGGACCCCCAGGTGCGCGCCGCCGAGCGGGTGGTGCGCGACCTCGAGCGCAAGCGCAAGCTGCTCGGGACCATCAACGGCCTGGAGACGAGCGCCGTCCGGCCGCTGCCGGTCCTGCGCGAGCTGACCGATCTGATGCCGACCGACACCTGGCTGACCACGCTGTCGCTCGATGCCAAGGGCATCGAGCTGACCGGCCAGGCGGCGGCGGCCAGCACGCTGATTCCCGTGCTGGAGAACTCGCCACGG